>JAFDDO010000053.1 GCA_019310825.1 Deltaproteobacteria bacterium
AGGTGCGATCGGAATCCGGCTGGTCCGATTTGATTGATGGAGATTTATTGTCAGAGCGGAAAGAGGGAGATGGGTCTAAAGTCAGTAAAGACGATAGTCAAACAAAAGAGCAGAAGAAAGATTAAAATAAATCGCCGCCTTCTAATAGCGAAAAGAAAAGTGGTATCCCCCTATAGATAATGTTGAACTGTGGAAGAAGGTTTAAAAGACATATACCTGATTACACAGCAAAAATCCTGAAATATGATTCCGCTTAAAAAGCCAGAGATGCAAGGCGCAAAATTTTCCAGGCATGAGACGTACTTATCGGACGTCGCAATGTTTGGAAAATTGAAGCAACGCCGCAGATTAGGTTTTTTCAGCGGAATCAGCCCGTAAATAATGTGGTTAATGAGATGTCTTTTGAACGTCTTTCCTTTAAGGCACACCTTGACGAATTCAGGCGTCGACTGATAACGTGTTTCGTCACGATGGCAGCAGCTTTTGTGCTCTGCTACGCGCTCTCGGATTTTCTGGTTTCCATGCTGTTCTATCCTGTTCATCAGGCCCTGCCCCATGGTAGTTCTCTGGTATTCACAGCCCTTACGGAAGGTTTTGTGACCTATCTCAAAGTTGCCTTCTGGAGTGCTGTTATCCTTTCCACTCCTATGATCTTGTATCAGGCCTGGAGATTTGTAGCTCCAGGCCTGTATGATAAAGAGAAAAAGTTTACAAAAAGCTTTATGTTCTGGGGTATATGCCTGTTCATCTCAGGAGGTCTTTTTGGTTACTGGATCATAATGCCTGTTGCGTTTTCCATTACTTTAGGTTTTGCAAACCAGGGCCTGGAGGCAATGCCACGGCTACAAAACTATTTGATTTTTTCCCTTAAGGCCATCTTTACTTTTGGTCTGGTTTTCGAACTTCCATTCCTTATGGCCCTGGCCGCCCGCTATGGTATCGTGCCCAGGGAATATTTTTCAAAGCACAGAAAGGCCAGTTACATAGCTCTATACGTATTGGCCGTGTTACTTGTACCAACGGATGTGTTCTCACAAATACTTATTTTTCTTCCGTTAATAGGTGTTTACGAGGCTGGAATAAGGCTTGCGGGCTGGTTCGGGACAGATCCTAAACCCGCATCTTCGGATGAAAAGTAAGGGCAATTCACCTCAATGCCAACTTGAGACCCAGTGCGCCACATCTTAATGTTGCTCCTGTTAAGGCTATCAGAGAGCCGATCCTTGCCGGTGTACGATCATACTTCCAATAGAGAAAAACCGCGCTCCTATGAAAGTGGTAAAGAGCCAGCCACTTGGCATTCTTGCTGGCCTGTCCTACATGGTGGATAACAGGCCCGAGCCCCGGATGATAGATCACCTTCCATCCTGCAAACCTAAATCGTGTACACCAGTCACAATCTTCCCAATACAAAAAAAATCTCTGGTCCATGGGTCCGACATCTTCCACTGCCGAACGTCTCACTATCATGCAGGCTCCAGAGACCCAATCCACATTAATGGGTTCGCGCAGAGATTGGGATGACAAAATATTTTTTCGGGTAAAGGGATTATCAGGCCAGAGACGTGAAATGAGAGAAGTCCTCCCGAAAAAGACTGTGGCAAGAGAGGGAAAAGCCCTGGCGGAGCCCTGGATAGAGCCGTCAGCATCTAATATCTTTGGGCCTACAATGCCCACATGGGGATTCTTTTTCAGCCATTCCTCAAGAGGGCCCCATAAAGGCCCTGATACTACTGTATCCGGGTTCAAAAGACATACATATGGTGCAGTGGTCTCAGCGAGTGCCTGGTTGACCGCCCTGGCAAAACCAACATTTTCATTATTTACCAGCCAAGTGACTCCGGGAAATCGTCTTACAAGGTCATCAGGAAGAGGGACTTGGCTGTTATCTACCACATAGATTGTATCAAGCTTTGCCGGCTCCCATTTCTCAAGCCCTGAAAGGCAGTTACTTAGTGCTTCGTAGCAATTGTAATTGACGACTATTACGTCAAAGCTCACTCAAGCCTCCCAACCATCATTTTAGTACTCTATTACTCCAATTGGTGTGAATACTCTAGGTTCCGGCCTTGGCGAGAAGGCAAAGCACAGATTAGGGTTTGCCATTAGGCCAAAGTCCTGACTGCATAGGCCAGACCGTCTACCACCTTTGCTGCCCTCTGATAATCCAGAGTCTTTGGCATATCAGAGGGGCGATGATAGTTGCGATTTCGATAGAAGGCCGTATCAGTAACCAAAAGAGCAGGGTAACCGAATCGATAAAAGGACCGGTGATCTGAAAAATCTATACCTACAACTATCCTCGGGGCGTTCAAGCTCTCTGCTGGCAGGTCCGTACCTTTGGAAAAGGCATCCTTGACCTCTTCAGTCCATTTCGTAGACTTCGTATTCCCGACAAGGGCGATAAATTTGCCGGAATTCGGATAGAATCGATCCATTAAAAACATAGGAAAAGACTGGCTTTTGGGACGATCACTAAAATATCCTATCATATCGAGACATATCATACCCCTTAGAGAGGCCTTACTACTCTTAAGGCTGCGGGCATAAACAAAACTCCCCATATATCGTGTTCTGAAGACAGGTGGTTCCTCAAGGGCAAAGGCAACCAGCCGCACGCCAGGTGGTGGATCTCTTGAAATCAATCTAGCCAATTCCATAATACCAGCTATTCCACTTGCGTTGTCATCCGCCCCCGGAGAACATGACACCGTATCATAGTGGGCTCCTACCACAAGCAATGGCACAGACCCCTGTTCGATCTTTTCGGTTTTCGGGGAAGCGCATATATTGTAGTATATTTCTCCTTTGTAATAATAAAGCTGCTCATCCACATTATACCCCAAGCTTTTAAAACTCTCCGAAAGACGGTCAGCCACCTTTCTGAGAAGCTTTGGTGAAGAATAAGGACGAGGACCGATTTCAAGTGCAAGATACTCTATCCAGCGGCGCATCTCATCGGGATCTGCGCACAGGCATCCAGGTTTACCATGAATATCCCGTTGTCCTTGCACCTTAAAATCATTAGAATAGCTTTTCATGGATAAATCCCAATCCTGCAACCTGGCTGTTTCTCATTATACAAATAATGGCTCATCCAAGATACCCGCCTCTTATCCGGACTGGGTCACCTGGCTGGCCTTCGGGGTAGGGTTGACAGGGGCCATCTCACTTCGCCTGATCCTTATTGCCAAGGCATATCAGCCTGAACTTATCCGCGTCTTCTGGTACTTAGGGGTATGCGGAAACATGGTCTTTTTCCTCTTCACGTCCTACATAACCCACAGAAGACGCAGGCTAATAGCAGAACTGGGCCTTATAAAAAAACTTCAACAAAAAGACAAGCTCTGTTCTGAAGATTACCAGGCGCTGCGCTATCTGGTGTCGAGCCTCCATTCATCAAAAGAAAGATGGAATTATCTGGTCATTTCTGTGTGCTCTCTGGCAGCAATTGCCTGGGACCTTATTTTATGAAACATGATTCAGCTCAAAAAGCCCGGGATGCAAGGCGCGAAATTTTCCAGGAATGAGGCATACTTATCGTACGTCGCAGTGATTGGAAAATTGAAGCAACGCCGCAGATTGGGTTTTTCAGCGAAATCGTTTCCTGTTAAAAGCCACCACTTCGTCATAGGTAACCCCATCACCTCCAAAGATATCCAGCGCACTTCCAATGGTGAGATCCAATCTGTCCCGACCGAGTTCCTTTACCAGGTAAAGATCTTTTATGGAGCGGGCACCTCCGGCATATGTAGTAGGGACAGGTGTCCAGCGGCCCAAGAGCTTTACTATATCCACATCTACCCCCCTACACTTCCCTTCCACATCTGCCGCATGAATCAAAAACTCAAAGCAGTACTTTGAGAAATAATCAAGGGTCTCGGGAGAAATAGTCACATCAGTAAATCGCTGCCACCTATCAGTGACAATATAGTAGTCTTTACCCTTTTTCCTGCAGCTCAGGTCCAGAACCAGCCGATCCTTGCTTACAAGCCCCACAAGGTCCTTAAGCCGGTCTTCATTTATAGTGCCATTCCTAAAGACATATGAAGTCACTATAATGGCTTCTGCTCCCTGATCCAGCCAGTATCTTGCGTTGTCCGCAGTGATCCCGCCGCCTATTTGCAAGCCATCCGGCCACGCTGAAAGGGCCTCTGTGGCTGCGGTCTCATTCCCAGGACCCAGCATAATCATGTGCCCGCCGGTAAGGCCGTCGCGTCGGAAAAGTTGTGCGTAATAAGATGAAGGCCTTTCAGCTACATAATTTTCCTTAAGGACCTCGGGATTATCATCACTGAGTGTAGATCCCACAATCTGTTTGACCTCACCCTTATGAAGATCTATACATGGCCTGAATTTCATAATTTAACACTATTAAAGGAATTTTAGACTGTCCAGTTAAAAACAGCTAATTGAATATTTACCGTGAAGATGCATTTATTAGCCACAGACCCACACGGACACACAGACTCTGCCATCTGCCAAACCGGCAAATGGCCCGATAGCTATGAACAAGCAAAGGAATACCGCTTTGATCCGTTCGATGTAACCAAGGTTTGGTTCCATACTGACTTTCCTCCACTCACTATAGGACGGATGGTACTCAATCGTAATCCTAAAAATTATTTTGCTGAAGTAGAGCAGTCTGCTTTTTCTCCCGCGAATTTTGTCCCTGGGATTGCAGCATCACCAGTAGATGCACATGGTCAATCCGGACGTTTAATTCAAGAAGTTCACATTTATGCACTTCTGAAAACGCCTTGACACATTCTTCAACTTCTTCCTCGATTTCACCTTCCAGAATCCTGAACCTATATTTCGGGCACCAGACAATATGATATTGGCAATGCCATAAAGTTTGTGATAGTTTGCGTAATCTACTCATTTTGTTGCTCCTTGGTTGTAGTTGTTGTGGGGGCAACTTAACCTTGGAGTACAAATTGTTGTTCAGATGGCTAAGCCACTGAACTCTGACCTTGCCCTGATGGAAAGGTTTTCACTGTTAAAATAAACTAACCCCCTTGATTGTAGAGACAGATAAAAATGGTAAATTTTTTGGCCATAGGATCTATCTTGGGCCTATCCGCAGGTTTTGCCCCAGGACCACTTCTTGCCCTTGTAATTTCTGAAACTCTTCAACACGATATAAAAGCTGGTTTTAAGGTCGCTCTTGCTCCAATTATCACTGACTTGCCAATTGTCATTTTAACTTTATTTATATTGGTAAAGTTATCCAGTTTACATAACGTGTTAGGAATTATTTCATGCATGGGGGGGGTCTTTGTCTTATATTTGGGTTACCAAAGTATACGTACGAAAGGAATAGAACTGCGCTCTCAGGGAGTTAGGCCCAACTCATTGACAAAAGGAATACTAGCCAACGTCTTAAACCCTCATCCTTATCTATTTTGGTTTAGTGTCGGGGCACCAACAGTAACCAAGGCAATGAACCAAGGCATCTTTGCTCCTCTTGCTTTCATCGGCAGTTTTTATGCCTTGCTTGTTGGATCAAAAATTGTGATAGCTTTATTAGTTGGCAAGTCCAGATCATTTTTGGTTGGCAATGCATACATCTACATAATGCGTTTTCTTGGTTTATTATTATGTATATTAGCAATTGCTCTTTTTCGTGATGGCCTAAAACTATTGGGAATTCCATAAAGTCCAAAGACAAATTCAGCCTATGCGCTTGGGCGAGCTGCTGATTTAAACGTTTGGAGATATTTGTATGCATATTAAGAGAGTTAATCTTTATCCCGAAAAATTTCCTACAACAGAACACTATCCTTTTAACCTGAACATTTTTCATAAGACAAAAAGCATTTCGTTCGATTCGCCAGTGACATTCTTCGTAGGAGAAAATGGAACCGGAAAATCGACTTTGCTTGAGGCCATAACTCATAAATGCGGCATATATATATGGGGATGCATCGAGAGAAAACGCTTGAAAGTCAATTTATATGAGCAAAGGCTGTATGAGGCTATTGATGTCGAATGGACTGATGGTCCTGTACACGGGTCATTTTTTGCATCCCAGATATTCCGGAACTTTGCTCAAATATTGGACGAATGGGCAGCAGCAGATCCTCGATCACTTGAGTATTTTGGGGGAAAATCTTTGCTGACTCAATCCCACGGCCAGTCCCTCATGTCGTTTTTCAAGGCTCGCTACAAAATCAAAGGGATTTACTTTATGGACGAACCAGAGACGGCTCTATCAGCGAAAAGCCAATTGGATTTGCTTGCGGTGCTCAAGGAAATGAGCCAGGCCGGGCACGCCCAATTTATTATCGCCACTCATTCTCCAATCCTTCTGGCATGTCCTGGGGCGAAGATTTACAGCTTCGATCATGTGCCCGTTAAGCGGGTTGATTACGAAGAGACAGAACAGTTCCAGGTATACAAGGGCTTTATGGAGGACAGAAATAAATACCTGGACGCAATATGAGAAAATACCATTTGACTTTAAAAGCCAAAAACATTAATTTCACAGACGTTTTGGCGGTCAATTGTGGTGCCTATATTGTACAAATACCCCTGGCTACTTTATATATTTCAATGACTTTGGGGGGGCGATACTCCTGCTCTATGGGATTTTGACTTGCGGATTCTATGAGTTCTTTCTGCTTTAACTTGATCGTATATAAAATTCGTTTTTTGCCATATGAAATTGCAAAACGATTATATTGAATAGTAGTCTTCAATATTTGTCTGCGAGCCCAATTTCCCAAATTTTCAACGAAAAGCTGCGGGTGGTATTGAGAAGCGTTAAGTAGTAATTTTTAATCACAAGAATGTCTAAAGCCCTCTGTCTGACTACTTTCTAGCAAATAGTGAGGTCACAAACCGGAATGAAGATAATCTGATTAGGAATTATAATTGGAGGAGTTAAGCTTAGGTTTACTGAATTATGGCAGTGGCCTCATGCGGTGCCAAGACGAACCAAAAACTGACAGTACAAAGATAAGGAGAAAAAATGAAGAGAGCAATGTTTTTTCTTGACCAAAAGGACATGCCGACTCACTGGTATAACATCCAGGCCGATTTGCCGGAGCCCTTACCACCGGTTTTGCACCCAGGAACGGGCCAGCCGGTAACCCCTGATGATCTGGCTCCGCTATTTCCCATGGAGTGTATTATGCAGGAGGTAAGCACCGAGCGCTGGATTGAGATCCCCGAGGAATTGCAGGATATATACCGTACCTGGCGGCCGACAGTGTTGCACCGGGCATATCGTCTGGAGAGGGCATTGGACACGCCTGCAAAGATTTTTTACAAATATGAAGGAACAAACCAGGCCGGAAGCCATAAGCCCAATAGTGCTACAGCCCAGTGCTATTATAACATGAAGGAAGGCATCAGACGCATAGTTACCGAGACCGGCGCCGGGCAGTGGGGAAGTGCCCTGAGCATGTCCGGTGCGTTCTTTGATGTGGAGATCAAGGTCTATATGGTCAGGATCAGTTACGACCAGAAGCCGTATCGCCGAATAGCAATGGAGGTCTGGGGGGCCAAGTGTATACCCAGCCCTAGCACGGAAACCCAAGCAGGAAGAGATATGCTGGAAAAATGGCCCGATTGTCCCGGCAGCCTGGGACTCGCCATCAGTGAAGCAGTAGAGGAGGCTGTGGGTCGTGATGACACCCACTACTCTCTGGGCAGTGTGCTCAACCATGTCCTGCTCCACCAGACCATCATAGGGGAGGAGACAAGGAAACAGATGGAGATGGCAGATGCCTATCCCGATATTATCGTGGGTAACATTGGCGGGGGCTCTAACTACGCCGGCCAATTCCTACCCTGGATCAGGGATAAGATCAGCGGGGAAAAGCCGGATCTGCGCATCATCTGTGTTGAGCCTGAAAGTTGCCCCACCGTGACCAGGGGATTATATGCATATGACTTTGGTGACGCAGTCGGGATGACTCCTCTGCTCAAAATGCATACCTTGGGCCACGGTTTTATTCCGCCCCCGGTCCATGCCGGCGGATTGCGCTATCATGGGATGGCGCCCATTATATGTCACCTTCGTGAACTGGGCCTGCTTGAAGCCGTAGCCACACCCCAGCTCCCTACCTTTGAGGCCGGGGTACAGTTTGCCCGCACCGAGGGAATTATTTCAGGACCTGAGCCATGTCACAATATCAGGGTGGCCATTGATGAAGCCCTTAAATGCAAAGAATCCGGCGAAGCAAAAACAATCCTGATAGCCCACAGCGGGCATGGGCACTTTGACCTGTCCGCCTATGATAGGTACCTGTCAGGTGAGCTGGTGAATTATGCTTATCCCGAGGAAGACGTAAAGAAGGCCCTGGCCGATCTGCCCAAGATACCGACTTGAGAACGATGTTCTTAAACGGTTTAATATTTTTTAGCGGCGTACTCATAGCCTTTATGCATTAAAGACTGTGGGTGCGCCTTTTTACCTTAGAGGGCAAAAAGATTGATTGAACAGTACGACGATAAGATAATTCGATGCCCCCGGGTGGGCGGCGAGGTCAATTTTAAGTTCTGCCGTTTTGAGAATAACATGTTCCCCTGTGGATGGATAGTCGGTTGCTGGCGAAAGCGGATGGATATCAATAAGTTTCTGAAAGACCACTACTCGAATGAAGAGCTTGACCGAATATTTGCTCCTCCAAGACCTAAAGTTGAAAGCCTGGTGAACTTGATTGAACAGGCAAAACAGAGGAAGAAAGAGGAATCGTGATGCGAGAGGAGATTTTTTTAAAATTTAATGATAAATAACCTTTATTTTTTTGTTTCTTCTGATACAAATAGATCTTTAGTATCCAAATTTTTTGAAAATTTTATTTCATTTACTATCTAGAAAGTCTTAACCTCCTTTAATAGTTTGAAATTATAAGAAATAAAAAACTGATCGTGTCATTCCGGCGAAAGCCGGAATCCAGTGTCTTTTTAAAACGTTCAGCGATCTGGATGCCGGATCAAGTCCGGCATGACGAGAGAATTTTGGATTCTCACGCTACTATCTTTAAAATTTTGAAAAGGAGATTTGAACATGATGCAACGCAGTATGATAGCTTTTTTGTTTTTTGTGGTGATAATGATAATGCCGGGCACAAAGGTCCAGGCCTATGATTTGCCAGCGGTTAATCTGGGATTTACAAGCTTTCTTGACGGAGGCCCTCCTGCCGGTCCAGGACTTTACTTTACACAGTACGTTCAGTATTGGACTTCAGAACGTTTCACTGACCCGGATGGCGATAGCGCCCTGCCCTCATTTGCAGATGAAGATTTAAATGCCTGGATCAGCCTTTCACAGGTCATCTACCAGTCTAATCAGGATATATTTTTAGGTGGCAAATGGGGGGTTGATGTTATTGTTCCCGTTATTGCTCTTGATTTGGATTACGGTACTTCTAATTCCGCCTTTCCCCAGGACAATGGCCAAGGTTTAGGAGATATTCTTATTGGTCCTTATGTACAATGGGATCCTATTATGGGAAAAAATGGACCAATTTTTATGCACAGAATAGAGTTGCAGATGGTCTTCCCAACAGGAAAGTATAGTCAAAACAAAGAACTCAATCCCGGCAGCAATTTTTTTTCATTCAATCCCTACTGGTCAGGCACCCTGTTCCTTAGCCCAAAATTGACAGCAAGTACACGTATTCATTACCTCTGGAATAGCAAAAATAACGATCCGGGAAGAAACTACAGAGCTATGGGAGCCCATGATACCCAAGCTGGTCAGGCTATTCATGCGAATTTTGCAATGGCTTACGAAGTTATTGAAAAACGTTTCAGGGTTGGAATCAACGGTTATTACCTTAAACAAATTACTGATACCGAGATGAATGGTAATGATGTTTCCCATTCCAGGGAGCGGGTTTTTGGAATCGGTCCTGGAGTTCTCTATCATTTTTCCCAAAATGATCATCTTTTTTTCAATACCTATTTTGAATCCTGTGCTGAAAACCGTCCTGATGGAACCCGGTTTAATCTTCGCTGGGTCCATCATTTTTAAGGCAAGGTAACTATTCAGGTGTATAGGCTGAAGGTAGAAGGCTAATAGGGATAAAGCATGCATGATCACACAAAACTGCGGGCAGTTGAGTTGGCTGACGAGATTGCAGCATTAGTTTAGAGACTTCATCTCTGCTCGATCGTTACAAACTGGTTGAAATCCTTCAGCCTTCATGAATAGTTACAAGGCCGAGTCAAGCACTAACCCGAAAGGCCGCAGCGGATTTTGCGGCCTTGTGTAGCCCATTGTCGGGCGGGCGTTATTTATATGCAACACCCTTGAAAAAGGTGTAACAAAAAGTGCCGTCCATTTCTGTTGTTCTACATAAGTCCTTTATCCCTTTTTCCCATGTTAATTCGTCAATAATTCCGGAATTAATTGCCTGGCTCCTAACTCCTTCGACCATAGAAATAAAGGTATTTTTTGTAAAACCTTCAACATATTCAGGTCTACTTGAGTCAACGTAAACCATCCTCGGAGAAATAGACGGGGCGTTAAAAGCTGCTTGAGTTAAAAGAGGAAACAATTGTCTACCAATAAGAGAATTGCCGCCTATCTGAGATTGAAGGTCAATCAGACATTGAATTGTCTGCCATGCCTCCTTACTGTCCGGATGGAAATATGTTGAGCCGTGGTCTCCCTCGATGACTGTGATTGAGCCGCCTGGTTTCATCTTTGATTTTAGATGTAACAATGTTTTTATGGGATTTTTTAGATGCTCCAGCACAAAACAGACAAATATGTGATCAAAATGATTATCAGAAAAAGGTAAATCAAAGATATCAGCCTTCTGGAAACTGGCATTGTTGTACCCCGTCGCTTCTACGCATGCCTTTGCTATTTGAAGGTACTCATTAGATATATCCACGCAAGTAAAGTGTGCTTCGGGACTATTTTTTACCAAAGTGACTGTTTGCGCCCCAACTCCACATCCAGCCTCTAAAATTGATGCCCCGGCCGGATATTTTGTGTCGCTGTGTAAAAGTTCAGCCAATGTTGTCGCCTGATCGACAAGTCTTTTAATTTCTCTTTTTGAATAACCATGCACATATTTATGAACTGCATTGTCCATCTCAATTTCCTTTTTATATATGCGCTCAACATTATATATTAAGCAAAGTCTGCTTTTTGAATTTTTAAAAAACTCCAAAAATCAAAAAATCCATACACGAATACAAGGGAAAAAACAAGAAGATAGCATTTTTGATAAAATATTGGGCAAATGCGGCGATAGAATAAGAAAGGGCATGTGCTTCTTGAAGGCTTATGGATTATGACTGAAATAATTTTTATAAGTGGATATGCACTTAGCGCCAAGAGATCCTTGAGCATAATTGCATAATCCGGGATAAAGATTTCTAGTGTATGGTTCCGATCAACTTATATGATGTTTATTAATATGCTGTGCAGTATTTCGAGTCAGGTATACTAAGATGCCAGGAGATAAGATAAGGCAGGGCAGAATCATGACTGCCGCAGTAGGAAGCTATCCCAAGCCTGATTACCTATATCCTGGCAATGCAAGGAGATTGTTGGACAACTGCGGACGTAGTTTTTTGGAGTTCGAAAAAAGGATAGGTAAGCAGGAGTTCAAAAAGCGCGTGGACAGAGCATCGATCATGGCGATAGCGGATCAAAACTCTGCCGGCATAGATTTTATGAGCGATTATGAGCGATGGCGAAGAAGGAAGGGATCATTATGTTCTATATGTCCTAAGGAGACTTGGGGGTATCGATTTTGAGTATCTAAAAAGCAGGCCTATGCGCGGGGGTGTTTATATCCGTGAGGTCCCGGTTGTCGTAGGTAAAATATCGTATAAAGGTCCTTTTCTGGTTGATGACTATCTATTCACTGCAAGATACGCTAAAGGAATTCCCAAAATAAATCTTCCCGGTCCATCGACTGCTGTCGACTGTCTCTATGATGAATATTACAAAGATGATATTGAAAAGATGGCTATGGATTATGCCGGGGCCATTCGACATGAGGTTGAAAACCTTCTTGAATCGGGTTGCCAGATAATCCAGTTTGACGACCCTGTGCTTCTGAGAAATCTCGATCATGCCAGAAAATGGGGGCTTAAGGCGCTCCAGTTATGCTTCAGCGGTCACGAGAAACACGCACTCTACATAGTACATATATGCCGTGGATACCCCCACAAGTCTTTGGAGAAAAAAGGAATCGATTACAAGGCAAAAACGGAATATTACAGCCATATTCTGGACTGGCTCAGCGATTCCACGATAGACATATTATCCATAGAGGGACAGAAGAGTAATCTGGACCTCTCTATGCTGCCTGCTGCTGGAAGGAAGACTGTAATGTTAGGGGTTGTGGATGTTGGATCTGACGAAGTCGAGACTGTGGAGCAGATTGTGGAAAGAGGGAAGGAGGCCCTTAACTACCTTAAAAAGGAGCAACTTATTCTGTCGCCTGACTGTGGAATGCTTCAGCTTTCATTATCGTCGGCCAAAAAGAAACTGATAAATATAGCTGAAGCAGCATCGATACTCAACCGCACGTAGCTTTCCCCTTTTTTATGTTGAACATTATATTCTCATCATTCCAGATGAGCTTGTCCGGATCTTTGAAATGACTAATAATATTTAGCTGAAATTTTTTTAAGGATTCTTCAAATTCTTTCTTAGAATATAAACTAAATGTAGAATAATGATGCTTTTTAGCTTGTTTTACAAGCCATTCTAAATTAGCTTTTCGCTTATACATGAAGTATTCAATAGATTCTAAAATTAGATCGGACGCCTTCTTTAACGTTCTCTCAAATTCATTTATCTCCAAGAGGCTTTTTTCTTTTTCATGAAATTTAGGAAAAAATCTTCCCCAAATATTCCTTTGATTCTGGCTTCGTAAGCGGGTGTAAATAAACAATTGACCGTTATTTCTTAAAACCCTGGATGATTCTTCTAAAAAATCTAGAAGGTTGAAATGGTGTACAGCATTAAAGCTGAACAGAACATCAAAACAATTGGCAGTTAATGGTAAATCCATTGCTGATGTTCTTACTGTGCTGAACTCTTTTATATTATGTTCGTTTAAATTATTATCAAGTTTTCTCAACATATTTTCGCTATAATCAATACAAATAAGATGAAAACCCTTTCCGAGGTGATTGAACAATTCAATATCATATCTTCCCCCTCCACAACCAATATCTGCCCCTTTAATTTTTGTTAAATTTACCAGTTTGTTTTTTATTAATAAGATTGGTTCTATATCTGTAGTCCTTAAGTCTTCGTATTCGTAAGCAATTCTTGAAAAATGGTGGTGAATCTCTTTCATGGTTTAATAACTTCTTTGCCTTCAGGCACTTCAAACTCAATTAACTTGAAAATATTCTGCCACAAAAAACACAAAATTTAGAACTAATGTACTAAATACCTGAGTAGTTACGGTTAGTAAAACAAAAAAATGACTAGACTTTCAATCATTTTTGGGTGAAATTGTAACTGATCTGACTCCAGACCGTTCAAATGGCGAAAAGAGTGATGAAGGTAGCGCGGATTAAATATACTATAGAAAACTTTAGCATTTGACATTATATTTGAGCCTGATGCAGAAATTGATCAAAAAAGGATGTTTTGAATTTGGCTTTTTCTATAATCAGCTATGAAAGATAGTCAAATATCAAAACTGCTGAAGCAGCTTGAATCAGGGTACTCGCTTCCCGCCCTATCCCCTGTGGTCATGAAACTGGTCGAACTGGCCTCAGATGAAAAATCTTCGTCTATGGATCTGGTGAGTCTGATTGACAAGGATCCCCCATTGGCTGCGCGGCTTTTAAGGCTCGCAAACAGCGCATTCTTCAGCTCAAGGGATCCTGTATCTGCACTTAATCAGGCAGTTGTGAGGATCGGATTCAAACGTTTGCGAGTTATGGCCCTGTCAATTTCATTAAGGGACACCTTCCCAATGGGTAAGGTGGGTCCTCTCAATTATGAAAAATTCTGGACAATTTCACTATATCGTGCCCTTATCTCAAAATCACTCGCAGATACCCTTAAAAGCAGTAATACAGATGAGGCATTCACCGCCGGCCTACTGATGGAAATCGGGCTTCTTATCTTTTTTGACATATTCATCAAGGGAAAAAACGAGGAAGTTGGCCTTGACCTTGAATCAATTGAAGATCTCTTGGCCTGGGAAAGAGACAAGTATTCGCTAGACCATCGTCAAATTGGAGAGATTGCCCTAAAGTACTGGAATTTTCCTGAAAATATTGTGCTGTGTCAGCGAGCTGACAAGACTTCTGTAAAAAACAGTGAACAGGCAGCTCTGATACAAATATGCGAACAGGCAGGATCACTTTCTAAACTCATGTTTATGAAATCCTTTGAATTTCATTCACTTTATGATGAAGTAGAAAATTTTCCAGGGTTAACCCAGGACATGATAAATGACATACTGATCTACACCTTTGAAAAGGTTGAAGAAATTGCAGCCAGCCTCAGTGTGGAAATAAATAAAGAAAAGGATCTTTTGGCAATTATGGAAAAGGCGAATCAGGCCTTGGGCAGAATTTCGGAAAAGATATCAACACAGGAAGTATCTTCAGAACGACCTATTCCACCCTCGTTTGCATCACTGGAACAGGGGGGGGAAGATATCAAACAAACATTACATGCGGTTGCCCACGAGATCCGTAATCCCCTTCTGGCAGTGGGAGGTTTTGCCAAAAGACTATCTGATTCCCTGGACCCATCTTCCAAAGGTGGAAAATATGTCCAGATAATACTGCGTGAGGCATCCAGGCTTGAAATGGTTCTTTCAGAAATGACTGATACTAATAGGAAATCGCCCTTACCTCCCCCCTTATCCAGTCCCTGACCCGGCATAGCCTGGAAACCTTGAACCCATAAACGGTTACGATTTTCCTTCTTTCTATTCTTCGCTTTTCTCCACTGATGACTGGTTACCTCAGGACCATTTAGCGCACTTCATATTATAGTGGAATTCAAACCACAGTTGAATTTTTTCCTCATTGTCTTAGTGTACATTTATGAATTTAAGCCATGATTCTGCTGAAAAAAACCCAATCTGCGGCGTTGCTTCAATTTTCCAGTCACTGCTACGTACAATAAGTATGTCTCATTCCTGAAAAATTTCGCGCCTAGCATCTCGGGCTTTTTGAGCAAAATCATATTT
>JAFDDO010000054.1 GCA_019310825.1 Deltaproteobacteria bacterium
GCTAGTCCTGAGGTTTTGCTCAATCAGATCGACTAAATCTATGGCAAATCCGGGCACGAATTCTACCAACTTATTTTTTCCCAAGCCCATAATTCTAATTCATCAGAGCTAAACTATTTTTATCCTTATTGTCAAATCTTGTGCATGGGAAATCCATCTGGCCGTCCTTTTTTCTGAAGTACTCTCAGTCCAGACTCTTGGTGATCTCTTCACAGATACGAGACGACAGATGAATGATGATGGAGATGAAATGACAGGAAATCGCTTCTTGCGATTTGGGGAAAAACGGCACTCCCAAACACCACGCACTATATTCTATGACACTATTGGAAACTGCAGGTCAAGGAATTTTTCAGCTTGTCGGGATAAAGATAAAAAAGAGGAAAAATAAGTGGCTTGGCTTTTTTCAACCTCCCGGACCTTTTTGATAAGCTCCCTCCAGGTCTTGGACGGTGCCCGCGGAGGCTCGTAATCAGATACGTCTAATATGGTGAAATCCAAGTTATCCTTTTTTTCGGTTAGATTATCCCCAGTCTCAGCATTCCCTCCTTAAGCCGTGGCCCCATGGAACTGTTGGAGTATCACGCATTGTTATTTATCTAATTCAGCCCTGGCAGCCATGCCGATTTTCTCAAGCAAAAAGGGCTTCTTTACATATTCTCCAGCGCCCAATCCTTGAGCCTCTTTCACACGTTCTGTTTCAGAAAATCCACTGACGATCAGTGCCTTCTGCCTGGGGCGGAATTCAACAATCCTTTTGTATGTTTCAAGACCATCAATGCCAGGGTCCATAATCATGTCTAAAATCAGGAGATCAGCCGAGTTGTCTTTCAGGTAATCAACTGCCTCCTCTCCACTTGAAACTGTTGTTACAGAGTAGCCCAGTTTTTTTAGTATTCTAGAGACAATTTGCCTTTGCTCTTTCACATCGTCCACTACCAGAATTGACTCCCCCTTGCCCATGTATTCTTCCATTGGCAGGACCTTTTCTTTTCCACTTATCTCTTTCCTGGTTACTGGAAAATAAAGAGTAAATGTAGTTCCTTTTCCTGGAGCGCCTTGAACATCAATATACCCTTTATGGTCTTCTGTTATTCCCCATACAACTGCCATGCCTAATCCTGTTCCGCTTCTTCCCATCACCTTTTTTGTATAGAAAGGCTCAAATATTTTCTCCATAGCCTCTGATGAAATACCTGTCCCATTATCTGATACGGTAAGGATAACATAATCGCCTTCTTTTACATCAACATAGCCTCTTATTGGTTTATCAATATATTTGCTTTGTGTTGATATGAAAATCTTTCCTCCGTCAGGCATAGCCTCTGCTGCGTTAAAGACTAAATTCTTAATAGACTTGGATAGATGAACAGGAGAGCCCATAACATTGAACAAGTTTGTCTCAAGATCGCTTTCAATTTTAGTATCAGGATAAAACTTTTTTAGCTCTTTATGCTCTGGAGAACTAAGATAACTATTTATAACTTGATTTAAGTTCACAACTTCTGTAGCAACAACCCCTCTTCTTGCTAAGCTCAATAAGTCCTGCACAACAGCAGCAGCTCTTTGTCCTGATTGTTGAATTGTTAAAATGGGTTTTCTGAGAGGACTTTCTTCTGGAATTTCCATTAATAACAGGTCAGGATAACCTACAAAACTGCAAAGAATGTTGTTGAGATCATGAGCCACACCACCTGCTAAAGTGCCAATTGCCTCCATCTTCTCTGCGCGTTTGAGTTGGTCTTCGAGGCGTAATTTGCTAGTAATATCATAGGCTAGATTAATAACACCGGCCAGATTTCCTTTTTCGTTAAAAACCGGATCAGCCCTTAGATCCCATACTTTTCCATCTGAAGTATGCCTGATAGCCTGTGCTGTCTTTTTTGCTCTAAAGACTTTCATTGCAGGACAACCATCCCAGGGTTTTTTTGAACCATCACCCCAGAATTCATAACATCTATGACCAACCATGTCTTCAGGGGATATATTAGCCGAGGCAGCAGCGGCCCTGTTTACCCATATCGTTTCCATATTTTTATTAACGAACATCATGTTTGTTGTGATCCCATCCAGTATAGCCTTTTTTTGTGCCTCGCTTTTCCGCAACACATCCTCCGCCTGTTTGCGATCAGTAATATTCCTTGCAAATTCAATAACACCAACAACTTCATTAGCACCGTCTTTCAAAGGGACTCCAATATCTTCCCAATAGCTCTCACCCTGGACACCTTCCATGACAGGCTGATACATAACGTTTGCTTCAATATTGCCTGTTTCAATAGCTTTCCTACATGGGCAGCCCTCGCAAGGATTATCTCTACCGACATAGCCTTTGTAGCAAGTCCTCCCAATTATGTAGGGATTCATATTAAGAGCCATTTTATTCGCCCAGAGAACTCTCATATTGGTGTCAATCTGAATTACGACATCGGGCGAACTATCAAGTAAGGCCTGTTTTTGGATCTCACTCTCCCTCAGCGCCTCCCCTGCCTGCATGAGATCAAACATTTTCTTTTCTAAATCCTCGGCCCTTTGTTCCAATTCTTCATAAGTTGGTTTTGGTATCATTAAAATATCCTCCGGGTGCACCTAAAACCAAGAAGCCACAGAGCCATGACAAATAAATGACAAAAAATCGCTTTTTTGCCGATTGAGAACGAAACTGAGATGCCAAACACTACACACTATATTTTGTAGCACTCTTTAAAGCCTCGGGTCAAGGAATTCCCCAAGGTGATAAATAAGCGAAGCTTCGAGCATGGCAGTAAACCCTTGCGCTGTGTCTGCAAGGAAAAATATAATGCATATTACGTGCCCGCCTCACCTGCTTATGAGACATTTCTCTACCAAGCCGCAGTTGGGCGTTTGTCGCCGGCATCAGCTCGACTTGGCGACACAAAGAGGGGGGACAATTTGCGACCTCAATCGTCGAGAATTGTCAGCCGAGCAAAAAAGACAGGTTATCTCCCTAATCCCTGAAGCGATTTCCTATCACCGGTTCAAACTTTTGGTGATCTGTTCACAGATATGACTGGAAAATAGGAATTGAACTATTTTTTTTGGATCTTAGTTTAAAAATCCTTGAATCTCTCAATTTTTGAATTTAATATGTTAACTTAAGAAGTAGATTTTTTTGATGTCTTGAGGATTCAAGGACCAGAATATTTGTCTGGGAGATTATGGGAACAATGTTTTTTTTACAATTTTTTTTAAAAGGTGATATATGCTTAAAGCAGGGATTTTTTTGGATATTGAAAATCTGGTGCGATGCGGAGGCTGGGGAATTAGATACCGCGTTGTTAGAGAGTTGGTAGAGGCTCAAGGAGCTACGGTACTAAGGGCAAATGCCTACATGGCAATCGATTTGGAACGGGAAGAAAAGGATATCGACTATAAGAGGAAAAAACAAGAGTATCGAGAAGCGGTCAGACGCGAAAGCTTCCACTTAGTCTTAAAAAAAGTCCAGCGTTATAGAAATTCTGAAGGGGATATTATTACCAAAGCAAATGCTGATCTTGATCTTGCAATAGACGCATTATTGCAGGCAGATAACCTGGATTACATACTACTAGGCAGCGGTGACGGTGATTTTTTCAGGCTTGTCCGGGCACTTCAGAACAAAGGAAAACGAGTAGATCTCCTCTCTTTCTCCAATACCAGTGAAATTCTCCGATGTGAAGTTGATAACCACTTCTCAGGATATCTGGTTCCTGAAATCTTGCCTTCTATAGACAATTCTTCGCATGTGCGAGGAGTAATGCATGTCTTTAATGAGGAGAAGGGGTTTGCGTTTCTGGGTGTACGAACCGGTCTTGGTGTGTTGGATATGCGTGACGATGTCTTTTGCCATATTAGCGATTTCAGGCATAGAGACGGACGAGTTGTGACTGATCAGTCCTTTGCTAAACTAAAGACTCGGCAGAAAATTATTGAATTCGAACTTGTTGAGCGAAGCGACGGCAAGGTAAAAGCAGTTAATGCTACCGAGTTTGAACCGGAAGTAAGATGAGCCTTCAGCTTGCAAGCTGATTTGCAAGCTTTTCTGAATTTGCAACGCAGTCATTGAGACTAATACCACCAAGCCAATTACATCTTATATAGAGTCCGGGATAAGACCTCAAGGTGGAATCGATTTCAGAAGCAATGGCATGGTGTCCCTTCTCGTACTGTGGGATGGCCTCATCCCACCGGAAGATCTTCACAAACTCAGGCCCACCTTTCAAGCCAATGAGTTCTGAAAATTCTTTTACAACCAGGTCCAGGAGAGAAAAGTCAGGGAGTCTGGCCAAGTCTGGAGCCCTTACTCCACCTATCAGGGTTCTTGTCAGTTGATAGCCCTCAGGGGCCCTGTTGGGGAAAATGGACGAATCCCAGAGAGACCCAAGGATCGAGCGTTTTTCACCGCCCGGGGCAAGAAACCCGAATCCATTCATGGGATTCTCAGTGATTCCCTGTTTAATGCCCATACACACAATACTCACAGGGGGATAATTTATTTGCACTGCGAGTTTTACAATATCCGGAGCGGTCTCCTTAAGGACCTCTGAAACCGCCTTAACAGGACATGCCAGCACCACGTGGCTGGACTCAAGCTCCTCCCCATTTTGCAAATAGACACGCCAGCCAGTGTTATTCTTTGAAATCGATGCTACGGAGGAATTTAGGCGTACTGCAGGACCCAGGGCCCGGACAAGGGCATCTACGAGCTCATTCATGCCTGTAGTAAAAGAAGTGAGAACACCGCCGGGACCGGCGCCCGGCCCCTTTTTACCCTTTTTCTTTGCCTCTTTCTGAAGCTTGATCATAGCCCTGATTAAGCTCCCGTAGTCACGCTCAAGTTCGTGGATCCTGGGGAAGCAGCTACGAAGAGACAGTCGTTCCGGATCTCCGGCATAGATCCCTGTGGCCATGGGATCTATGAGATATTCAAAGGCCTCCCTGCCAAGACGCCTTCTCGCGAAATCAGCCAGGGACTCATCCTTGGAGATGTCACCTTTTGACACGATGACCTCGGCCAACACTCTCAATCGTCCGGGCAGAGAAAGTATCTTAGAGCTTAAGAACTGAGAGGGTGATACAGGGAGTTGAATCAACTGCCCGTTCTTTATCACAAAACGGCTTCTGGCGGCATCATTACTCTTCAGGGGACCAAGTCCGAGCCTAGCGGCAAGGGCAAGGGTTGAGGGCTTGTTGTCAAGCACGCCGTTTACGCCCTTCTCGCAAACAAAGCCATCTTCTTTTATGGTCCACGCCTTGCCTCCGGCTCTGGCCTCTGACTCAAGTACCAGGATTTCCCAGCCAGGCTTGAGTTGCTTGAGAAACCAGGCAAGGGACAGACCTGATAACCCGCCTCCCGCTATTATTACCTTAGCCATCTAAATATCTCATAGATTCTACAAATCATTAAATTTACAGAAAATTGTTGAGGCGTGGATTATTGCCTCGCATCTGGAATAACGGAGCAGAACCCATTATTCCATAGTTCCAGTATTCCAACATTCCAACGGTTAATCTAGCCATCCAGCCTTCTTAAGACCCTGTTCCACCAGATTGGAAAGTGCATTGATAAACAAAGGCCTGTCATTAAGGGAAGGCGTACGAATAAGTTGTACCCCCTTTTTAGCCATCATCTCTGAATAAAGCATATCTACCTCGTAAAGTGTCTCTACATGATCCGACACAAAACTAATAGGCAATACCAAAATGGTATGAAAACCCTTTTCTGCAAGTTCGTTCAGCAAAATATCGGTCCCAGGCTCAAGCCATGCCACAGGACCGCTCCTGCTTTGATAGCACAGATGTCCCTTAATCCTGATCAGTTCCTCAAGGGCCGTAACAGTGCGATAAAGGTGGTCTACATAGGGGTCCCCTTCTTCTACCATACTTTTGGGCAGGCTATGGGCGCTGTAAACGAGGGCGAATTCATCTTTGTCTTTTACCATGCTTAAGCCCTCTTGCACGACATCCGCCAGGGCCTCGACATAACCCGGATGATCCGGGAAGCTGTCTATGACATGGGTTTCGAGCCCGAGCCTTCCTCCACATCTTTCAAACTCTCCAATGGAAGAACCACTGGTGGCACGGCTATAGTGTGGATAAAGAGAAAGCCCCAGCACTTTAGATATACCTTTGTCTTTCATGTCATGTAAGACGTCCGGGGCCCTCGGGTTCCAGTATCTCATTCCTGCAAGGCAAAGTACCTTTTCTTGTAATTTATTATTAAGCAATTGTTCAACGGCCTTGGCCTGGGTTCTGGTTATTGTGGCGAGCGGACTCTTGCCACCGATTTTTGCATATGCAGCCCGGCTCTTCGAAGCCCTTCGCCTGGATATAGCCCAGGCAATAAGGGGCTGCAAAAAACGCGGGCCCAATTGAATAATTTCGCGGTCTGAAAAAAGATTATAAAGAAAGGGCCTCACTGTAGCCAGGGAATCCGGCCCTCCCATGTTGAGAAAAACTATCCCTATCATCAGGAAGACAACTCGTGGACCAATTCTACCAGAAGCCTTGCCTTCTCAGGAGGTATTTCAGGCATGATACCATGCCCCAGATTAAATATATGGGCCTTGGCCTCCCGACCTTGGCGCAATACGGAATCCACCCTGGATCTTAGCTCATGTTCAGGAAGAAACAGGGCACCTGGATCCAGATTTCCTTGAACTATGGCATCGGGTCCAAGTCTTGATATAGCGGTTTTGATGTCTGTACGCCAATCCAGCCCTATGACCTCGGCACCTGAATCACGTACGATTTCAAGAACATGTCCTCCATTAAAGACAAAGTAGATAAAAGGCACTCCTGAACCCTCAAGTCCTTTAAAAATACGGGTTACATATGGGAGGGCGTGTCTTTTGTAATCCTCTCTGGTCAAAATCCCTGCCCAGGTATCAAATACCTGTATGGCTTGGGCTCCCGCCTTGATCTGGGCCTTGATATAAGAAAGGACCACTTCGGTCAGGAGGTCCATGAGGCGTGAAAAGAGATGCGGAGACTCAAACAGCATCCTCTTTGTATTTACAAAGCTTTTGGAGGTACCTCCTTCTATCATATAAGTCGCGAGGGTAAAGGGTGCTCCTGAAAAACCTATCAGCGGCACCTTGCCGCTAAGTTCTTTCCTCAAAATCCGGATGGTCTCAAGTACGAATGATACATCGGCATCCGGATCTATAGGATGAAGCCTTTCAATATCCTGCTCAGTCCTTACGGGAGGATTTAAGACAGGTCCTCTTCCCTCGTGGAAATCAAGCCCTATTCCCATGCACTCAAGGGGAATCAGTATATCGGAAAAGAGTATGGCTGCGTCAACCCCAAGGATATCAACCGGCTGGATGGTAACCTTTGCTGCAAGCTCCGGAGTCTTACAGAGTGTGAGAAAATCTATTTTTTTTCTGACCTCTTGGTAGGCAGGAAGATATCTCCCGGCCTGCCTCATAAGCCAGACTGGCACCGGCCTTACGGCCTCACCATTACAGGCCCTTAAAAAAGCTTCATTCATCCTGTCCTCCTGTAAATGCAGAGGTCTTCTTTCTCATCTTCCTCGGCACATAGTTACAAAAAGGCTCTTCAGCAAGATAATCTCCGTGGATTGCATAGGCCCTGGCCCTGCACCCCCCGCAAACCCTGATATATTCACAGGCACCGCAACTTCCCTTGTATGAAGAAAAATCTCTTAGCTCCTTGAAAAGAGGGCTTTCTTCCCAAATCTCCTTAAAGGAGTGTTCTTTGATATTTCCTGCCGATAAAGGAAAATAACTGCAAGGAAGCACGTTTCCGTCCACGTCGATAAGTGCAATCAACTGACCTGCCAGGCAACCCTTGGAGCCTCCGGTGGAAAACTTGAGGCTCCTGTGCTTTACCTTTTCGCCCTGTTCCTTAGCCCTCTGGAGACGAATCCGGTAGTAATGCGGCGCACAGGTAGGCCTGACAAGAATATCTTTTTCTTTTTTTTCCATATCATAATGCCAGTTGAGCAGGGTCTCATAGTCTTCAGGGGAGATAAGCTCTTCCATAATCTCCTTTCCCCGTCCGGTCGGCACAATCATGAACATATACCAAGCAGTAGCCCCTATCTGCTTGGCCAGCCTGTAAACTTTGGGGATTTCTTTCTGGTTTCTGCGGGTAAAAGAAGAATTGATCAGAAAGCTTATACCATATTCCCTGAATAGCCTGGCGGCATTAATGACGTATTCAAAGGCACCTGGCTGCTGGCGGAAATTGTCATGGACTTCGGCTGTGGCTCCGTCAAGACTGAGAGAAACCATGCATATGCCGGAGTCCTTTATCTTGGTACAGATATCAGGGGTTACAAAGGTGCCGTTGGTGGCAAGGCACATCCTCAGGGCCTTTTCTGTGCCATAACTGGCAATGTCAAACACGTCTTCTCTTAACAGCGGCTCTCCGCCTGAGAGGACTACCACCGGCTTGGCATAGCCTGCTATGTCATCCAGGACCCTGAAGGCCTCTGAGGTGGAAAAGTCAGGATGCTCCTTTGCTTCAAGCTCTGATGAAGATCTACAATGTACGCAGTGAAGGTTACAGCGTCTGGTTATCTCCCATGCCAGCCATTTAGGTTCAAATTTCATAACTATAAGACTAACATTAAGGATTCTTTATGACAATATCAGATTTTCAGGTATTTAGGCTGAAGGCTGAAGGCTCAAGTGCTCTAACAGTCTTCAGCCTTCAGTCTATCCACCTTCAGTCTAATCACCTGAGTCATTATCCTAGTATTCCTGCCAGGAAGATTTTCCACTTTTGGTTATTCCAGGATTCGCTTGCTCTATACCGATAATTGCCCCAGTACTCGTCTGCACAAAGGCCTTGGAGCCAGCCTCCCTGCCTGTATGGATATTTGGGGTCTCAGAGTAACCCTTTCCGATATCAATTTTGGAAACTACTTTGTGAGTATCTAGATCGATACCAGTCCCATTATTGTCGTCTATCTTCAATACCCCTTCCCAGTATGCAGTACCCGTTTTATAGTAAAGGCCGTAGAGATAACTCCTCCCTTCGTAAGCGCATAAGTCGTTATTGGGCACAAAGGTGGTAAAGGTGACAATATCTCCCAAAACGGCCGCCTGGCCCAGATTTCGTTCACCTGTCTCGCTAAAATTGAGATACCACCCGTCTTTATCCTGTACTTCGGTTACAAGATCAGAAAAATCTATATTGCTGTCCCCGTCTTGGTCGCTTACAGCGGTTCCATTGAGAGAATTTGAGGTATTTAATGAAAGGGTATTGTAATCCTCTATTTCTATGTTGGTGGCATTTCTCAGATAGCTTTCTTTGGCACCAACCGTACCGTAGGTCAACGTGCCGTCTGCGTCCACAGGCTCTTTTATGCCGTAAAATGTGTTCTGGTAACCCAGATAAGGCGATTGACGATCCATTGAACTCCAAAACCTCCCGGTACCAAAATAGACCCAGATTCTTTTTCGTATTATTTCATTCCACTGGCCGTTGCCGTTTGTATCCGTATACGGCTCGCCCTCATTCCACTGGCCATTGCCATTTGTATCCACATACGGCTCCGCTACCTTTTCATTACCCTGGGCAACTGAAAGTGCCGTGTTAATATGCTGATGATCGCTTCCTGTGGTATTGGGATTGAAGAAAACTGCTTTGGTCCAGTTATTGGGATCTTCGTCTTCGTTGGTCTTTATCCTAAAGACCTGGCCCTCCAGTCAGGCCCCGCACCCGTCCGAGGCGATGTATATCGCCTCGCCCGTCCATAGGGTATCATCGTTGCCATCAATCGTTGTCGCCAAGTCGAAATCCGCAGCTATTGGTGCAGCCATGAACGAATGGCTATCCATGGAAAATTCCCTGGCCAGGGTTCCATCATCGGCATTCAGGATATACACTTTGGCCGTGCCGTTACTGCCGCCATACGCAGTATTATGAGTAGCCTCATAATTATCCGGGCCGGAACCGATGACGACAAACCACTTGCTCCCTACCCGTATGGGAGTCAGATAGGACGTGGTGAAGCCCAAATCGACGTCGTTGAAAGACCAAAGCAAGCTTGGAGGTTCTTCAGGATTAGTAATATCCAATGCAAAAAAAGTGGACCAGAAAAAGAGATCGTCCGTGCCGTCAGGGGCGGGATCGCCGCTGCCGTCGGTGGTGGTATCCACGCCGATCGGCTTGCCACCAAGCCTCATTCCGCCGACTAGGACAGTCCCCCAACCATTGGGATGGTCGGCATCTTCGGAAAATATTGTTGCATCAAATATCCGGGGCTTCAGATCGACATAGTAAACATGGGTGTTATAATCAACTGACTCCTTGAGCCATTTAAGATGAGGAAGTAAGGCGTTGGGTACATAGGCCCACAATTCAAAACCCAGTTCATAATCAGTGCTGTTGGCAGAAAATTGAGTACAGAATTTGTGGGCACCGGCATCGTAAAACCCGCCATTAAACGCATGGAGCATGCCGTCATTTGCCCCCGTATAGACAACAGTCCTGCGATTAAGGTAATCTTTTCTGAATTCCCTGTAAGAATCATCACCATAAAGTAAATCATAGGCTTCCGATGGTTGTGAAACAACAGTGGGAGTAGAGTGAATAATGTCTCCCAGACGAAAAACCTTGGTGCCATTAATGTCAAGTGTACGGTTAGGGTATGGCCTGCCGGTGCCTGTTTCACTCAGGCCTTCTTCTCCGCGGACAAAGCGGATAATATTTTGGGCCTCGGTAATCATCTCATCCTCTGTCAGGCCGACCACTGGAGTTGCGGGATCACCATCATGGTCGTAGGTCAGGTATGGATTGAGGAAATAGTAGTTGTTATGGTCAGAATCATCTACAAAACCAGTAGTAAAATCCATGATATTAGTGTTATCGACATTGTTCGTGGTGACATTGGCACCAGTGTCGATATCATCGGTGAATATATAGCGCTGATCAGCATTCCACGTATAAATTCTCTGAGTTGTGACATCCATGGAAGGATCAGAAAGCCATGATAACGCATCCCATACAAACTTGATGTCTGTAATTTCAATTTCATCGACAAATGTTTTGCTTTTATCCATGGGGTCATAATCATATCTTTTGACTTTACCAGTATCGCCGTCAAATTCGATGACGTAATCATTATCCACATCAAGAGTAGCGTCCCGGACAGTGTCTTCGTGCATATTGCCGTAATCATCAACAAACAGTGTGTGCGTATTGCCGATCCAATTGACAATAT
>JAFDDO010000055.1 GCA_019310825.1 Deltaproteobacteria bacterium
AGAGCTATTGCCATGGACTTAAGCTGCTGCAGCGGAGAAGCGCCTCCTCCAACACGGGAAATAGTTTCTACGGTGTTTATCGATATGCCGGGGAGTTCCAGTGCCCTTAGTCGTCTTTGAAGTCGTCTGGCCCGGGATTTGAGCTCATTATGTGAAAGGCAAAGCATGTTGAGCGTAGGTATGACCTTAACTGCCCGCTCCGGATCTTGATAAAGTCTCAGGACCCCTTCCAGGGCCACAAGCGTGAGCTTGTCTATCCGGACCGCCCTGTTCAGTGGGTTTTCCTTTATACGGTCAACAAATTTCTTTTTCCCGATAATTATTCCTGCCTGTGATCCGCCCAGGAGTTTATCACCACTGAAGCTCACCAGGTCTGCCCCGGCAGCCAGCGATTCCTGGACCATAGGCTCATGAATTATTCCATATCTTGAGAAGTCCATGAAATTGCCGCTACCTAGGTCTTCAAATACTGGGATGCTGTGTTTTGCACCGAGTTCGGCCAGCTCTGAGACGGATGCTGCCATTGTAAAGCCCACTATCTGGAAGTTGCTCTGATGTACTTTGAGGAAAAGTGCGGTCTGTTCCCCTATGGCACACTCATAGTCCCTCAAATGGGTGCGGTTTGTGGTCCCGACTTCCCTGAGGATGGCCCCGCTTTTCGCCATTACATCAGGGATGCGGAAGGAACCGCCTATTTCTACGAGTTCACCCCTGGAGACAATCACCTCTTTACCCTTGGCCAGAGTTTCCAGAGTGATAAGGACTGCAGCGGCATTATTGTTTACTACCAGGGCCGACTCCGCCCCGGTCAGATCACAGAGCAACTCTTCTACGTGGCTATATCTACTTCCCCTCATCCCTTTTTCCAGGTTATACTCCAAATTTGAATATCGACCTGCTATATCAAGCATGGGCTGAAAGATCTCCTTGGGAAGCAGAGAGCGTCCAAGATTTGTATGTATCACTACGCCTGTGGCGTTGACTACCGGCCTTAAGGAGGGCATGAGCAGTGATGACAGACGCATTTCGATTTGTTTTTTTATGGTTTCATATTCTACTGATTCGGGGTCAGGTTCTTGTGAGGACAGAATATATGAGCGCAGGCTGTCAAGGACATCTCTGCAGGCAGTTACTTTGACCCGCCGGGGGGCTTCATCAGGTAATATTTGTATCAGTTCGTCAACTTTGGGAAGCTTACGTAAAAATTCTTGTTGAGATTGGGAATAATCCATGTTGCGTCTCTCTTTAATCTGGGTGGATAAGACCAGGGATACCTGGCTAAGGGCCGGTATCGAGCATTATATTGAAAAGATCGAGCACTACGTGCACGTAAAGGTCCTCCATGTTCGGGGCGTCCGCTTTGCCCGAAAAATGAAACCTGACGAAGTCATGAAGCGCGAAGCCAAATCCATTATAAAGGCCCTGCCAAAGGGTGCTTTTACAGTTG
The DNA here is from genome assembly GCA_019310825.1 of Deltaproteobacteria bacterium. Lineage (GTDB taxonomy): Bacteria > Desulfobacterota > Dissulfuribacteria > Dissulfuribacterales > UBA3076 > UBA3076. The sequence continues at coordinate 1,448 of JAFDDO010000055.1, forward strand.
CCCTGGACGTAAAGGGCCGGATGCTGAATTCCCCCGGATTTGCCAGGATGCTGACAGACCTGGAGGCAAGAGGGGTTAGAGACTTGGCCATGGTGATAGGTGGGGCCTCAGGGCTTGCGCCGGAAATAATCAAGAGAGCAGATAAGAGGTTATCCCTCTCCCCAATGACCTTTACACACGACATGGCAAGACTCATACTGGTAGAGCAGATCTACAGGGCCTGCACTATCAAGGCTGGCGAGCCCTATCATCATTAGTAAGCGTTCACAGGGCACCGCATCTGCTTTGTTGTCGGGCACTTGAAGTACAGGAAGTACGTCTGCGTACCCTCCGCCTCGCATCTGCAGCACCCTGTAAACGCTTACATTGAACCCCTGAACCTCCTAACCCATGTTCTGTTTCTTCATCTTTTCCCATTCAAAATTCGATGTTGGACGTTCGAAGTTCGATGTTCATTTTTTTCTTAAACCCTGAACCCGTTTCTAGAATTCATTTATGCCTCCACTACAGAGGTTACCTCGGGGATTTCACTCTTAAGAAATCTCTCAATTCCTGACTTAAGAGTTATCTGGCTCATGGGGCAGCCTTTGCAGGCGCCGGTTAGGGTGACCTTGACTATTCCGCTATCTTCATCTACTTCTACCAATTCTACATCCCCGCCGTCCTGCTGCAACATAGGACGTACTTTGTCCAGTGATTCTTGTACTCTGTTTTTTATCATTTTTAAAATTTACCCTTTAATTTTAACCAATGCCAAAATATCTCCTCGCGTAAACAACGATGAAAGTTCGTAACCGGCATTGCTCAAGGCATTTTTCCCGCCTTCCTCTCGGTCAACAACAGTAAGTACCTGGGCTACTTTGTAACCTTCCTCCTTTGTTCTCTCAATTGCCTTGATAAGGGTCCCACCAGTGGTAACCACGTCTTCGACCAGGGCTACTTTGCTCCCAATGGGAATGTTGGATTTCCCTTCTATCCAAGACCCGGTACCATGTCCTTTTGCTTCTTTTCGGATGATAAAGGCGGATATAGGTCTCCCTTCAATAAAACTTACTACAGAGACTGCTGTAACCAGAGGATCAGCTCCCAGGGTCATTCCCCCGACCCCTGAAATACTTGTGCCGGACTGCAAAATGCGATTGTACAACAGCTTGCCGCAGAGATAGGCTCCCTCTGCAGAAAGCGTGGTCTGCTTACCGTCTATGTAGAAGTCGCTCTCCTTCCCCGAGGTCAACCTGAAGGTCCCCTCTCTGTATGAGAGCTCAAATATCATTTCTCTGAGCCTTTCCCAGTCTTTCTGAATCATTGATCAGCCCCAAAGACCCGCTCAAATATGGTTTTCACATGTTTAAGATGGTAATTTATGTCGAATATGGCCTCGATTTCTTCCCGAGCCAGGTGTTTTGCAAGGTCTTGGTCTGCCAGGAGTCTTTCTTTGAAAGTGCCGTTTCCTTCCCATACCTCCATGGCCCGTTTCTGGACAATTCCATAGGATTCTTCCCTGCTGACTCCTTTCTGTGTAAGTATGAGCAATACCTGTTGTGAAAAGATAAGCCCCTTGAGCATATTCAGATTATGCTTCATGCGATCAGGATATACTATTAAATTATCTAATATTCCAGTAAGACGGCTCAGTATGAAATCTGTCCCAATAAAGGCATCAGGGCCGGTCACGCGTTCAACTGATGAGTGGCTAATGTCCCGCTCGTGCCACAGTGTCACGTTCTCAAGGGCCGGAATCGCGTAGGAACGTATAAGCCGGGCAAGACCACACAGATTTTCCGATAGGATCGGGTTTCTCTTATGCGGCATGGCCGAAGAGCCCTTTTGCCCCGGTCTGAAGTACTCCTCTGCCTCAAGCACTTCTGTCCGCTGAAGATGGCGCACCTCAGTTGCTATTTTTTCAATAGAGCTTGCCAGCACTGCAAGAGCACAGAATACCTCTGCGTATCTGTCTCGCTGTATGATCTGGTTGGAGGCAGGGGCAGGCTTAAGCCCCAGGTGTTCGCATACATAAGATTCTATCCTGGGATCAACGTGGGCAAACGTGCCGACAGCCCCTGATATCTTGCCATAGGAAATTGTGTCCTTTGCATTTTCAATACGCCTGCGGTTTCTCCGCATCTCATCGTACCAGATGGCAAGCTTCAGACCAAAGGTGACGGGCTCGGCGTGGATACCATGAGACCTTCCTACCATCACGGTATCTCTGTGTTCAAAGGCACGTTTTTTTATGACATCCATCAGGACATCCACGTCATTAATGATGATTTCCATGGCCTGCTTAAATATTACGGCATTGGCTGTGTCCAGCATATCAGATGACGTAAGACCCCAGTGCAGGTATCTGGCAGATGGTCCTACATGCTCTGCCACGTTGGTAAGAAAGGCAATTACATCATGACGGGTCTTTTCTTCGATTTCGGCTATTCGTTTCGGATCAAAAGCAGCCTTGGTCCTTATATCCTTTGCAGCATTCTTTGGCACTGTTCCGAGCTCAGCCCAGGCCTCTGCCGCAAGGATTTCCACTTCAAGCCAGGTCTTGTATTTATTCTCAAGGGTCCATATGGCTGCCATCCCGGGTCGGCTGTATCTATCTATCATGAAAAATGGTTCCTATAATTTTGGTTCCAATTGTATGCGAGACAGGGCCTCGCCATGGAATCAGAAAGTTCATATTCTCCGTCTTCAGAGGCTGTTTGATTAACTGTAAAGGTGTGTCTTTAGACCAGATAACAGGACGAAGCGCAATAGTTGCAGTAAAAACATCTAGCAGAAAGACCTCGAGCTTGTCACTCTCATATTATTCCCATCTTTGAAGAAGATTTCCCAAGGAGCAGCCAGACAAAGAAAGGCCCCCCAAGCAAGGCCGTAATGATTCCAACGGGTATTTCGGCAGGTGCAATGAGCGTCCTGGCAAGCATGTCGCACAGGGTCAGGAATACTCCGCCAAACAAGAGGGTGGCTAGTGTCAGGTACCTGTGATCAGCACCGATCAGCAATCTGCAAATGTGAGGGACCATCATGCCCACAAACCCGATTGGCCCGCATATCGCCACCACCCCGCCGACCATGAGCGAGGTCGCAAAGAAAAGAATCCTTTTTGTTTTCCACACATTAACTCCACGACTGGTGGCTATCTCCTCACCCGTCATCATCAAGTTCAGTTCGTGGGTCATGTAGAGGATTATGGCGCTTCCACTGATTACGAATGGAGCCATGTTCAGAACGGATTCGAACCCGACGACCTCAAGCCCTCCCATCAGCCAGCGCAAGATGCGGAACGAGTGCGAAAAATCGCTCATGTACTGGGTGAAGAGGATGACGCTGGAGAAAAAAAAGCTGATGGCAACGCCGGCCAGAAGCATGGTGGTTGTCGAAAAACCTCTCCTTGCCCTAGTCAGACCGTATACCAGCAGAATCGAGAGGATAGCTCCTGTAAATGCGGAAATGGATATGCCGGAAATACCGAAAATACTGAATACCAAACCAAGGCGGACGTAAATCGCTGCTCCAAGAGACGCTCCGCTGGCCACGCCGAGGGTAAAGGGCGTTGCGAGAGGATTGCGGAACATTGCCTGAAAGGCCATGCCGCTCACTGCAAGGCCAGCCCCTCCGAGGAAAGAAATACAGACCCTCGGTATCCTGATTTTCCAGAAAATATCCGACTCCATCCTCCCGGATGCCGGATGCAAAATGGCACTCACTGGTACCGTAATCATTCCGACCATCGGCGCGCCTGAAAGAACAATAATGGCAAGGACGAGAAGAATGGTAAGTAGTATTAACTTGTGTTTTGATCCTGTATTCATCATGGCACTTCTGGCGCTATAATGGTCTTTCCCGTTTGAGGGTGCTTCACAAAAAGGAATGACTTTTCGTATATTTTCTGAAGAATTTCGTTGTTCATAAATTTGTCCGCAAAACCACAAAAGGCAACTGCACCATCTTTAAGCGCCAAGACACGCTGGCTCGTCAAAACTGCGCTATTGATATCATGGGTTACCGAAACCACGGTAAAACCGCGTTCACGATTGGCGCGCTTCAGCAGCCTGTAAACGTCGGCCTGGTGTTTGGGGTCCAGAAAGGTCGTGGGTTCGTCAAGAAGGAGAACTTTTGCTCCCTGCGCAAGCGCTGCGGCGATGAAGACTTTCTGGCGCTCGCCGCCGCTGAGTGTGCGGAGAAACCGTTCGGCGAATTCAGATATTCCAGTAATGGCCAGCGCATCGTGAACCGCATCTTTATCTTTCTTGCCTGGTGAAGAAAAAGGGCTTAGATGAGGATAGCGGCCCATCATAACAAACTCATACACAGTAAAAGGGGAAATGCGTCCATCCGCCTGGGGGACGTAGCTCAATTTTCGTGCGAGTTCTTTCTGACTGTATTTATCAAGCGGTTTTCCGGCTATCCGGATATCTCCACTTCCCCCTTTGTGGATCCGATCCAGGCATTTGAGCAGAGTGGTTTTCCCTGCTCCGTTCGGACCGACGATTGAAATGTATTCGCTTTCCTTAACGTTGAGTGAAATATTCTTAAGAATCGCCTTGCTGCTTATGGAGAAGGAAAATTGCACTATTTCGATGATGGTATTCTCCATTTCTATTCCCAATCCACCTCGGGGTGTATCAATCGCGCTATCTTTTCCAGGATAAGGATAAACCTGGGTCCGGGAATCACTACATAGTCTTCTCCAAAGACATACACACGGCCTTTACTGACAGCATCGATCTGTGAGAGGGCATCCCATTCCTTTGAAATCATTGCTTTGTCCCAGTCCTTTTCGTCTATATCCTGAATTATGTCGATAATGACCTCGGGATTCATCTGGACAATGCCTTCTCTGGAGACGCCTGGAAACGCGACGTCTCCGGCATAAGCGTTGACACCGCCGGCAAGCGTTATCATTTCATTATAGAATTTTTCTCTGCCCGATATATAGACGTCTTTAAGAGTTCCGGAACCCATGTTCTTTTCCACAGAAATAATGACCCGCGGACGAGGCAGCCCCTCAGTCTTTTGCCTAATCCGTTCCATCCTCAACTGGAGATCGCGCACAATTGATTCCGCTTTTTTGCCAACGCCACATGCTCTACCAATAACTGTGATTGAATTAAGTATTCCGGATATGCTTTTATGATTCACCACCAAGGTGTTCAAACCAAGTTTGGATAGATACTGCCTGGGTTCTTCATGTTCTTCCAGCATAATGACAAGGTCTGTATGTAACGTGACAATAGACTCATAGTTGGGGTCATAGTAGCCGCCAACACTTGTTTTCGTTCGGGCAGCCGAGGGGAAGTCGCAGTATCGGGTAACACCGCCAACACTGTCTTCCAACCCGAGTGCAAATAGGATTTCCGTAATGCTGGGGGCCAGTGAGACGATCAGTCTATATGTTTTGCTATCATGATCCTTTGAATACGTCAGGACATCAACATCGGATCTTCCGCTCCCGGATTCATGGATAGCCTTTTTACCCAGATAGCTTCCGGTAAAGGCGAGAAGAATAATAGCAACCAAAATAAGTTTTCGGCGCATCAAACCTGCCCACTAAAAAGAAGGGCATGCATACGTGTTACTTCTCCCACAATCGCCGGCCAAAGGTTGTATTCTCTGCCATTGCGCCTCATGCTCCTAATTTTCGCATTCCTCGAGATCAAACCTGAAAGCAATACGCTTTATTGATGCGAACGCTTTACCGCCTAGCCTGGCCGGCATAAAAGCGGCTTTCTCAAGCGCCTTTACTGCAGCGCAATCAAGGCGTCGATATCCGCTGCTGGTTTCGATTTCGATCTTTCCATGCCTTCCGTTGGCACTGACTTCAACGATAAACACAACCGTGCCCTCCTCTTCGTTAATTCGCGAATACCTGGGATACTTCGGTTTTGACAAACCTGTAACAATTACAGGACTTGTCACGCCCTTTTCATTGCAGTCACCGTCATTGTTCTTTGAGTTAACTGCAGTGGCTCCGATACGATGAGGAGGATGGTGAACTCGTTTTTTTATATCCTGCAGCGAAACTTTTGCTGAAAGATGTCGCTCCGTTTCGGATCCATTGACATGTGGTTCAGGAAAAACATGTCCTGGGGCGGTTTCTCCTTTTGCTTTATCTTCCCGTACCTCAGATTCATGTATTCCTCGCTTATGTTGCTTCACAACCAGTTTTTTTAGGGGATGCAACGGGACGTCCTGTATCAGACTCGCTTTTTTTGAAATTATCACCTCGTCGGGAGATGGCTGTGCAGAAAAGCTTTGCTTCGTGGCTGGCTCGGCCACAGCAGGTATGACACCGGATGCCTTGCTGGCTAATGACGGGACAATTTTAAGAGTGACAGCCCGTACGCCTTTTTCAAAGATGACCTCAGCGTTGCGATGCGAGATGTCCGAGGAAAGGGCCCCCACATGGATAGCGGCCGAAATGAGGAAAGGAAGGACAAAATCAGATGACCTCATTGTTCTTCTTCTGCGCACTCAAACGAGACATCCTTGATACCCACACTCTTCAGTAAATCAAGAACCCTGATGGCAATCCCAAGGTCGGCCCTGCTGTCGCCGCTGATGAAGACAGGGATGTCAGGTTTTTTGTCCACCTGCTCCATGACTTTTTCGTTCAGTTTGCTCAAATCCACTGGTTCCTTGTGAACAAATATCGAGTTGTCTTTTGCTATGGTGATACTGATATATTCATTTCTGTCCACTTCAGATGTTGAAGCACTGGGCAGCTCCACTCTAAGTCCGCGGTGAACAACCATGGAAAGCATGGCATAGATAAAGAAAACCAGCAGGAGAAAGACAACATCAATGAGCGGAAGCATCTCTATCCTGGCCTTCCTGTTCTCGTATCCGCTACTTATCATCGTTGTTTTTCTCCAACCCGTTTCGATACGCAGCCTCGAAACGGACCATGATCTTATTGACCTCCTTAGTTTCCTTTTTTACCTTCGCCACCAGGTAATTGAAGGGTACCAGTGTCATCATCGCCACCGTGAGCCCGGCGGCTGTTGTAATCAGGGCCTGGGCAATGCCGCCGGTTACTGCTTTCGGATCTTCGATACCGCTATGGCCCAACAGGTTGAATGAATCGATTATTCCAAGCACGGTCCCCAGGATTCCGAGCAGAGGGGCCATGGTGATAATGGTATCCAGAATATCCAACCCTCGTTTCATACGCTGGATTTCGTCCTCTGCCGCAACTTCCATGCTTTCCCGAAGTCCATAGCACCGATTAACAAGTCCTGAGATGATTATCCTGGCGGAGAAGTCAAGTCCGTCAATTTCATCGGTTTTGCCGTGACTATTGTGAAGAACCCTATGATGGCCTCCAGCCTCTGTCTGGCGGAAGATTTTTTCAAGGCGGTTGTTGTCCCTTCGCCTTTTTTCTTTCCACCAAAAGAGAATTCTTTCAATGGAAATCGTCAGGGACACGATTGAGCATAGAAGAAGCGGCCACATAAGCGGACCGCCCCTCATGAACATATCTCTCATCTAAAATACTCCTGGAAACACAAACTGGTCAATGTTTGCTAGAATGACAATTTGCACCCTGCAAACGCGGAGAGTTCAGGCGTACCAAACCCTTTCACCTCTTCATAGTCTTCGTCCAAGAAGTTCTCCACCCTTCCAAATACCTGAATATTTCTGGTGATATCATACGATGCAGCCAGGTTGGCCAATACGTAGTCGCCCAACTCCACCCGTTTGGCGGGCCAGGTAGAATAGTCGTTGTCATCTCTCTTACCCACATAGACGAGACCCAGGTTTACATTTCCTTTATCCGTGAATTTATAGTTAACATCGAGGCCAAACTTGTTCGGGGCCCTTCGAAGAAGGTCCTTCCCGGTTTCCTTATTTTCCGTATCAGTGTAAGTGTAGCTGGCTAGAAGGGTGAGATCGTCAATCGGCCGCATGGATGCGAAAATCTCGACTCCTTGTGTTTCCGCCTCGGCGATGTTGATATACTTCGATGTGCCGCTTTCGAATTCAATCAATTCGTCGAACTCGTTGCTGAAATAGGTAACGCCCAGGATCAATTTTTTGTCAAATAGAGACTGCTCCACTCCAATATCCCATCCAGTGCTCTCTTCCGGATCCAGATTTTTTTCGCCGTATTGGGAATAGAGATGATAAAGCGTGGGGGCCTTGAAGCCTGTCCCGAAGCTTCCCTTGAGCTTGGTCCCGGTCTGTTGAATCAGGTAGGCGGATGTTATGCGGTAGGTGGTTTCCGACCCGAACCTGCTGTGGTCGTCCAGGCGCATGCCTAAAGTAGTGAACCATGAATCCCACAGTTTAATCTGGTCCTGGAGGTAGTAACCGGTCGTTCGAGCGGTTTTTTCCTTGAAGCTGCTCGTATAGGGTCCCCAGGCGCTGTCAGAATAGTATTTAGATTTGCCTTTCTCCTCTTCGTTTTCCACGCCAAGGGTTAACGTGTTCGTTTCATGAAGGTAAAGATTGTGCTGCCAGTCGAACTTGAATATTTTTCCGTCATAAGAACTGCGATCAAGATCACTGGGATGGTCGGCATCGGTATCGTTGCGATAGTCACGGTCAAGATCGGTCAGGGAGAGTCCGAACTTCTGCTCCCAAAGTTCATTGAACAGGGAAAGTCGTACCTGCATTCTGGAAAAAAGTTGTTCCAAGTCCGCCTTATTGTTTGGGTCGTCGCCGCCCACGTCTCCGGAATTGTCAATGTCGGCCTTGGCGTTGATGTATCTCAAGATGAAATCGGCGTCTAGGTTCTCTGTCGGAGTTACCCCCAGCCTTGTGGAGATGGATGTGTTTTCATAGTGATCTCTCTCGTGATTGCCGTCTTTTTCGTTGGCGGCGGATATCCCGTCCGTATACCAGTGGTAGACGCCAAGTGAATAGTTGGCCCACTGGTTGCCTCCGCTGACTCCGGCTTTTTCTGTAAAGGTATTGAAGGAACCGCCCTCGGCAGACATGAAGCCGCGGGGTTTACCTTTTCCTCTCTTTGTGATGATGTTGATGACCCCGCCAATAGCATCGGAACCGTAAAGTGTGCTTTGAGGTCCGCGAATGATCTCGATACGTTCAATATTATCAGTGGTCAGATTGGCAAAATCATAAGAACGTCCTGGTGTAATGGGGTCGTTCATCTCAACGCCGTCTATCAAAACCAGGGTGTGCTCTGATTGGGCCCCCCGGATAAATACAGAGGTCTGTCCTCCAGGACCTCCTGAACGGACGACATCCAGAGCAGGGACCGTCCGCAGAACCTCAAGGACCGTTGTATTCTGCCTTTCTGCGATCTGCTGATCAGTGATTACAGTGATTGAACTGCCCACCTCCCTGGACGCTGTTTCTATCCTGGTGGCGGTGACAACGACTTCCTCGGTCTTCTCTTGTTTTGCTTTTTTCGCTTTGCTGTCGGATTGTTTTGTTGTTTCAGGCACTTCAGTGAACTCTAATTCCTGGGCTGCAACCATGCTTGGTAAAACGAATAGCAATGCCAGCAACACCATTGCAATAAAGGATTTTTTTCTCATTTTTTTTCCTTTCCCTTCCCTCGAAGGTTCAGCGGAACTTTCATGCCCTCGGAACAGGTCTCCTGGCTCTCGTTCATCCTACTTGCCGCGCCTTACCATCCATTCGGACAGTGGCATCATTGCGGCTTTCGTCCTGATTACAGTCGCGGGGCGGCGGGAGCTTTGAACCCCCTTCCCTTGATCCGGAGCGTTA
>JAFDDO010000056.1 GCA_019310825.1 Deltaproteobacteria bacterium
GAGAGCGACTGCGCCTTCTTGGATACCGAGGTGATCTCGATATTGAGAATATCCTCCAGGCTGAGTTCCAGTATCTCCTCCTGAGTTGTTGGAGAAGACGACGATTGCTGATTGGCCCAGCCAGGGACGCCACAGAGCAAAAAGCCAATGGCCAGGCAGAACCAAAGTGTCCGCAAAATATGGATCAAGCGAAAAAGTCTCATTTTATTTCTCATTTCCATTAAGTAAACCATCGGAAATCATTCACTGATTCCTTAAATTTTTTGGGGTCGTTGAATGAAAAAACGGTTCCTGCAGGTGAAGCGCATAAATGAGCCATAACTCTCACTAGAAGAGATGATTACAGGATGGAATGAAATTGCTAAATTACTTGCTGAGCGTCCAGGTAAGCGTAACTAACAGTTATCAAGCTATTTTATTTTTAATGAAGGAGATAAAACAACTTGGCGCTTGTGTCCTTTTTCCCAAGGCTGGGTATAGGCATCAAATTCTTTCATGATGCGGAGTTTGTATGCAACGGTGAAACGTCATCTCGATTTATTATCGCGAACCTTAGGATCAGGTCTGGTGGCATCACCTCCCACGCCGGGAGACCTATTTGTCTTGTGGATAGAAATGCCCTGGATTTTTCCTTGATGTTTCATGATGTGAAGTCTCCTACTCGCCCTACACTAATTTCTCAAGGGGTAGGTGTCTTACTTACATTGACGCAGAGGGATTGTCCGGGCAATAACAAGTAGCTTGGCCGCCAGCTTCATACGCATCTTAGTCTCGATGCTTTTTTTCACGGCCTTTAAGCTTCCCTATAAACCAGTAAGCAAAGTGTTTGTTTTTGGTAGAAACGATGAGAGCTGCCTGGTATAAAGCATAACGAAGATCATTTTACCCCTCTTGTAGATCGCAGGCGTAACAGAGTCATAACGCTTGCCGCTTCGATTAGCTGAGGATGATCAATGGTATTAACGGTCCCCAGAAAAGGGAGCAAGACTTGCCTAAAATCACTTCTTGTTCTAACTTCTTAGAAAGTCCGATAAGTACCTCAGAATTTAAGGAGAAAATAGCAATGAATCACAGTGACGGGGAAGACTTCAAGGTTACGGACAAAAGGAACGGTGCTAAGAAAGGCCCAGATCAGGAAGATTCGAGTGACTCCAAGTCCGCTAAATCGGAAAGGCCTGATTCAGTGCCACTTCCTGATGTGAACTTTTCCACTTTTGTATTCTCTCTTAATACTTCAGCCCTGGTCCATCTGGGTGAAATCCCTGAATTCGGCTCAGGTGAAATAAAGAAAGATCTCACTCTCGCTCAACATACTATAGATATCTTGGCTATGCTCCAGGAAAAGACGGCTGGAAATCTTGCTGAGGACGAAAAGGGATTTTTGGAGCACATACTTTTCGATTTGCGAATGAGATATGTCAAGGCTACATCCTGATCCTGTAATTAAGGCATAAGCAATAGCGTAACCATCGCATGAGTTCCTTGAGCCTTTTGGCCCCTGCCAAAATAAATCTATTTCTGCTGATCAAAGAGCGCCGCTCTGATGGATATCATCTTATTTTTACAATGTTACAAAAGATTTCTCTTTGGGACAAGATCGAGCTTTCTATAGACAAGGGTGAAAAAAGGGGGATTTCTTTAGAATGTCCTGGCAACAAGTCGATCTCAGGCCCGGAAAACCTGGCATATCAGGCAGCCGAGCTATTCTTGGAAAAAGCCGGTCTGGATCTCGCGGTTAAAATCATTTTAAGAAAAAAAATTCCTATAGGTGGGGGTTTGGGGGGCGGCAGCAGTGATGCGGCGTCTGTGCTAAAAGGTCTGAATGAGTTGGCCGACCTTCCTTTTAATGGGGCATCTCTCCATTTGTTCGGCTGTAGTCTAGGGGCGGATGTGCCGTTTTTCCTTCTTGAGGCGCCTGCAGCAGTGGGAAGGGGGACAGGAACTGAGCTTGAGGTCGTTAGTGTCCCTCACGGGTGGTATTTGCTGGTCTATCCTGGTTTTAGCGTAAGTACTCGATGGGCCTATGAAAATTACGTATTGACAGGGCAGGATCAGGACACTATTTTTGACGCCGAAGAGATCATTCAAACCGCCATGTGGCGAAATGATCTAGAGAGGGTGATTACAGCCAGATATCCCGAAATAGGCCGGATAAAGGACGAGCTTATGGCACTTGGAGCCGATGCGGCCTTGATGTCAGGGAGCGGATCGACGGTCGTCGGGTCCTTTCTGTCTCAGGAGGCAGCCCATCGGGCAGCGTCTAGTCTTCAAGTCAACAGGGGCCTTCACACCTTATTGGTAGAGAGCTTATAGTTGAAAAAGGGCTGTTGGGGTGTCGTCAAGTGGTAAGACACGGGTTTTTGGAGCCCGCATTCGGAGGTTCGAATCCTCCCACCCCAGCCACGATGTAATTAAGAATTATGAGTTAACAATTGGGAATTATAATTTAATTGAGCTTGAAGTGTCTAAATTGAGCCAAGGTGTCTAAAGTTGTGGTGCGCGTTTTCAGCGTAGTCAATTTTATGTAGATAGAATGATTGAGTGAAGCCAAACTTTAACCTTAGTACACTTAAAACTTTAGTTCACTTTGGGCACCAACCCTAAATGGTTTAGGCTATGTCAACAACAATAAATAATATGATAATCTTTACTGGAAATGCTAATCCTGCCCTGGCTCAAGAAATATGTGATTACCTGAGCATGCCCCTTGGCAGGGCATCCGTGCAAACCTTCAGTGATGGTGAAGTGTACGTGGAGATAGGGGAAAATGTGAGAGGGGCGGATGCATATGTGATCCAGCCCACTTGTCCCCCTGTAAATGACAATATGATGGAACTTCTCATAATGGTTGATGCCTTGAGAAGGGCGTCCGCCAGGAGAATTACGGCAGTATTGCCATATTATGGTTATGCCAGACAGGATCGGAAGGTAGCTCCAAGGGTCCCTATTTCCGCCAAGCTTGTGGCAGACATTATTACCACAGCAGGTGCCAGAAGGGTCCTTGCCATGGATCTTCATGCTACGCAGATTCAGGGTTTTTTCAGCATACCTGTGGATCACCTCTTTGCTGCTCCGGTATTGCTTGATTATCTTAAGGGAAAATTCACAGGAGAGGTAGTGATGGTGTCTCCTGACGCAGGTGGCGTGGAGCGGACCAGGGCCTTTGCTAAGAGGTTTGGAGCCGGGTTGGCCATAATAGACAAGCGCAGGGATCGGCCTAACGAGTCAGAAGTTATGTTTATTATTGGAGACGTAAAAGGGAAGATGGCTGTGATACTGGACGATATGGTGGATACTGCCGGCACCCTTTGCAAGGCGGCCCAGGCACTCAAGGAACATGGTGCCAACAAGGTCCATGGTTGTATCACACATCCGGTACTCTCAGGTCCTGCGATAAGTCGTATCAACGAATCGGTTCTTGAGTCCTTGGTGGTTACAAATACAATTCCTCTCACCGAAGAGGCACAAAAGGTTGACAAAATCAAGGTGCTGTCTGTGTCTTCCCTTTTGGGAGAGGCTATAAGACGTATACATGACGAAGATTCAGTAAGTTCATTATTTGTTTAAAAAGGAGTTTTTTAATGAAAAATGTGGCAATAGATATTCAAGCACGCACAAAGGCCGGGAAGGGGGTGGCTCGCAAACTCCGCCATGCAGGGCAGACCCCGGGAGTTCTGTACGGGCCAAAAGCCGAGACTATAGCTCTTTCTGTGAACACTCATGAGTTCAACAGGCTTCTGAATTCGGCAGGTGGGGAGCCATTGCTTTTCACTTTGAATCTGAAGAACAATGGAGACAGCAGTAGTCATACCGCCCTCATCAAGAATCTGCAATTGCACCCGGTGGATGACAAAATACGCCATATAGACTTTTATGAAGTCCTCATGGACGAAGAGGTGCAGGTTGAGGTGCCAATTACCGCAGTTGGTAAAGCCAAGGGTGTTGAAACAGATATGGGTGTCTTGGAGATCATCCTGCGGACAGTCAAAATATCTTGTCTTCCTTTGGCCATTCCGCGGGATGTCCAAATTAATGTTTCTGATCTTGGACTGGGAGATACTGTTCATGTTTCAGATATTGTGGCTCCTGAAGGAGTCCGCTTACTGGACGATCCCGAGACGACTTTGATGACCATTGTGGCCTCAAAAGCTGAAGAAGAGGAAAAGGAAGAAGAGGAAGGGGAAGAGGAAACTGAGATCGAGGTTGAGAAAGAAGGGGAAGCTGACTAAATGGCATAATCAGTGCTTGAAGGAAATTTTTATAATTATTATGCACAATCTGGGAACATCTGCAGGCATAGAAGGTGAAGGCTAATTTTGTCCAGGGTGCTCTTGGTAGGCCTCGGGAATCCTGGCTCTCAATATAGATATACCCGCCATAATGTGGGCTTTACAGTTCTGGGTCGTCTGGCTCCTCGATTCGGCCTTGATTTTATACCGCATAGGAAGTTTCCCCCATACGAGAGTATGTCAGGGTTCATAAGGAACATCCCTGCTATATTGCTTAGACCTCTTACTTACATGAACAGAAGTGGTGACGCCGTAGCCTCAGTCCTTAACTTCTACAAAATCTCTTTGGACAAGCTCTTAGTGATACATGACGATCTGGATTTGCCTTTGGGAAGTCTTAAATTCGTACAGGGGGGTGGGACTGGAGGGCATAAAGGGATTAGATCCATTATAGGGTCTATTGGCAGCGAGGAATTCTCCCGTCTAAAGATCGGTATTGGAAGGCCTCTCAATCCTGTGCCAATAGACAAATACGTTTTATCACCTTTTCTGTCGGAAGAGGCTCCAGTGATAGATAAGGTCCTTGACATCGGTATAGAGGGTATGGTGTGTTTTTTGGAGAAGGGTATTGAAGCAGCCATGAACGAGTTTAATGTTAAGATAAAACAAAGTATGTAACAGGTCTTTAGTGATTTCCAAGGGAGAAACAAATGGGCAAATTTTTGGTTTACACTGCATTAATAATCCTGGCCGCCCTTATAGCCGCTGGATGCTTTCTTGGATATTTTCTTTTGGAAGGAAATCCACCGGAGCTCCAGGTGGTCTCAGTTCCGGAGACAGTCGGGAGGGAGTATGTGCTCACGGTTAAAGTTAAAGACGCACGGAGTGGAATAAGATCGATTTCTGCCGTCTTGAGCCAAGGTGATATGGTCTTTGAACTTGATCCAAAGATTTACAAGGTAAAAGAGTGGTGGAGGGGATCCGGGATAAAGGACAAGAAAATCTTTTGGGTCATCAAACCGTTCAAATTAGGCCTGAGTGAGGGTAAATCCCTTCTCCGGGTTACCGCAAGGGATTCTTCCTGGCGAAATAGTCTCAAAGGAAATGAGCAGATTTGGGAGACTGAAGTCGCAATAGACTTGACACCACCCCGGATAGCAGTGAAAAGTACTGTGCATAATATAAGGACAGGAGGTGCTGGTCTTGTATCTTATAAAGTAAATGAGTTGCCCGGCAAGACAGGGGTCTGGATAGACGAGATGTTTTTCCCTGGTTATCCAAAACCCGGAGGGGCAGAGGATGTGTACGTGGCCATGGTGGCGGTTCCTTTCAATGTCAGTAAGCCAAAGAAGATGCTCATTGAGGCAGTAGATCAAGCTGGAAACGTTGCCAGGATCGGTTTTCCTCATCGTATCCTTCGTAAGCCTCCAAAGGTAGACACGATAAATATAAGCGACCGGTTCCTTGAGCAAAAAATGCCGGACTTCATGGCTAGATACCCCAAATTCAGGGGCTCTCCTCTGGAAGTATTTCTCCAAGTCAACAGCGAATTAAGGCGTCGCAATAATAAGGAAATTGAAAATTATTGTAAAAAAAGCGCCCCTGAGATTCTCTGGCACGGAAGCTTTGTTTGCCTTCCCAATTCGGCCTTCAAAGCAGGTTTTGGAGACGAGCGTCATTACTTGTACAAGGGTAAGAAAATTGGCCGATCATATCATATGGGGACAGACCATGCCTCAATTTCTCACGCTTCTGTCCCTGCAGGAAATGCCGGCCTTGTCGTATTTGCAGACTACCTTGGAATCTATGGAAACACCATAATCCTGGATCATGGCCTCGGCCTTTTCAGTATGTACTCCCACCTCAGCGAAATCCAGATATCAGCAGGTGATAAGGTGGAACGTGGAGATACGATAGGGAAAACCGGCTTGACCGGCCTTGCAGGCGGGGATCATTTACACTTCGGAATGATGGTCCACGAGGTATTTGTTAATCCTATGGAGTGGTGGGATCAGAAATGGATTCAAGACCATATCCTGACCAATTTGTCTGTGCAGTGAGGCTTTTTTGTTAAAGGCTGGAGTAAAGGGCTTTTGTCTGTTATCTTTTCTTGTAATATAAATGGAAACTTGGAGGTATATTTAGAATGGAAATATCTTTGGTGCTGGTGCCTGTAGATTTTTCAGATTGTGCTGCAAACGCATTGAGGTACGCGAAAAAAATAGCTTCTTCATGGAAGGCGGAATTATTACTAATTCATGTCATAGATTCAAGTGACGTCTCTCAACTTTCTGATTATACCAAGGAATCAATTGAGAATGTGAAAGAGCGGCTTATAAACCAGGCCAAACAGACCTTCCGCCATTTTTTAAATGATTGGGACGGTGATGGTCTGGTAAAGGATACCATTGTATCTTATGGCTCCCCATTTCAGGAGATTGCTATCAAAGCGAGGGAGCTTCAGACCGACCTCATTTTAATGGGCGGTTATGGGAGTACAGGAAAGGGACAGATCGACGAAATTTTTTTCGGTGGTACAGTGGACAAAGTAGTTCGCCTTCTGCCCTGCCCTGTGCTATGCGTGCCCATGGGGTGGCCAACTGAAAGTATTTAGGACAGTATGTCAGACAAAGATTCCTAATATTTCATAATTCCTAAGCCCTGCCGGTGTACGGACTTTAACCTCATCTCCTTCATATTTGCCTATCAGTGCTTGGCCAAGAGGGGACTTGACTGAAATATTTCCTTTTTGTATATCGGATTCGTCTGGCCCTACCAGCTTATAGACAACCTCATCTCCGCTATTTATATTTTCCAGTCTAACCTTGACTCCGAATACAACCCTGTCATAGTCCTGCTTTTCACTTTCAATTACCTCTGCTACGGAGAGTTTGCTATGAAGGTACTGGATCCGGGCTTCAAGATGGCCCTGTCGTTCCTTTGCAGCATGATATTCGGCATTTTCAGATAAATCGCCGTGTGCTCTAGCTACTTCAATAGCCTTGATTGCTTTAAATCTTTCTACTTTTTCCAAGGTCTCAAGTTCTTTTTTAAGTCTTTCGAAACCCTCTTTGGTGAATGGAGTTCGCTCCATATGCACATACTCCCCAATTATATTTTTTTACGGTCGACGAGCTTGCGTAACAAAAATACCTTACGAAATCAAGCCGGATCAGGCTTTGCAGATCAGCTCATTCCGAAATTAATAAATACCAGAAAAAGACATGGATGCAAGCTGTCGGCTCCAATACTCCGTTAACGTATATGGGTATTTTTATAACTCAGGGAGCAGGGTTCTTGTTTGTATGGCAAAATTTTTCACTTCAAACCCTTTACATTCAGGGTCATCGAACCTAAACTCTTTACAATGTTTGCAATTAGTCAGGAAATAGTTTATAATTCGTGCTTGCCGTGTAATCAAGATAGGTCAAAAAAATTGTTTACCATAGTCCGCATCAGCCTTGTCTTGGCTTAACTTGACATATGATGAACAATAATTAACGGAGTTTTATCTGGATGAAACTATGGCCGTAAAAGTAGCCCTTAAGAAAAAGAACCGGTCATCTATTAGTTATCTGGGTCGTCTCATTGAAGCAGGCCAAGAGGGTACTATTACTTATCAGGTACTGAATGAACTAATACCTGATGAGGAAAAGGAGCTCGAAAAGCTTGAAGAGATATTCGACCTGCTGTGCTTTAATAATATCGAAGTCATCGATGGCCCCAAATTCGCAACTATTTCCAGAGAGAAGGTTCTAAAAGAACTCTCAGATAAAAAAAGTTTGGTCGAAAAAGGACCAAAGCCTATTTCGGAGGATACTAAACCTGAGACTCCGGCAGTGGTTCTTGATGCTGGAGGTCATACTGACTCAGAGGAAATTACTACCACCTATCTGCGAGAAATGGGAAGATACGAGCTTCTTACTCCTGAGAAGGAGCAAGATCTCAGCCGCACTATCAGAGATGGCTTCAATGGAGTTATTAAGGCTATCATGGAACACCCATCGGATTTGCCTGCAATGGAGGCTTTGAGGGAGCAAATTCGCACATGGAGGCGTCGTGATCCCACCCTTAAGCCAAAAAAACAGCAGTTGAATTATTTAGTAAGTGCTGTTACCAGCGTTCTGGAGATATACCCCGAGGATGACAGCCTTGAACCCCTTAATGTCATCGTCAAAAGGCATCGGGCGAGTATAGAGGTGGCCAAAGATGAAATGATCAATGCCAACCTCCGTTTGGTGGTCAGCATTGCCAAACGGTATATGCATCAAGGCCTATCACTTTCTGATCTGATTCAGGAAGGTAATCTCGGTCTAATGCGCGCGGTGTTCCGGTTTGACTACACAAAGGGCAACAAGTTTTCTACATACGCCAGTTGGTGGATACGCCAGGCTATTACCAGGGCTATCCTGGACAAGACCCGTACAATACGCCTTCCAGTGCATTTTTTAGAACTGCGTAGTCAGTTTTTTAAAGCATTTTATGCCCTCCTTAAAGAGCTTGGCCGGGAACCTATACCTGCTGAGATCTCACAGCGAACCGGGCTGCCCCTGGAAAAAATATTGTCTATTCTGGAAGCCTCAAAGGAACCAGTCTCTTTGGAGACACCAGTTGGAAATGAAGATAGTACCTTGGGGGACTTTATTGAAAATATGGATATTGTCTCTCCTTACGAGACAGTGCGGGAGAGAGAACTTACAGAACGGATTAAGGGCATCCTTGCCACTCTCAGTCCAAGGGAGGAGAAGATCATTCGCCTCCGTTTTGGAATAGGTGAGGACAGCGAATATACCCTGGAGGAGATAGGAAAACGCTTCAATGTATCACGCGAGCGCATTCGTCAGATAGAGAAAAAGGCCCTAAACAGGTTAAGGCACTCGAGTCGTCGGGAGCGTCTGAAGTTTTTTCTTGGCTAAGGACCCGTAAAGGAATAACTCCTCGGTTTTGCATCTCATCTTAAAGCCATCTTTGATCAATTTTTAATCGTAAAATCCTCAATATAACAATGCTATGTCTGCGGTTTTGCTCAATCAAATCGACTAAATCTGAGCTCTAATTCCAATGACTCATTCCCTTACGGGTTCTGAGGTCCACACTGATTTATTCTTGTCCACCGAGTTGATTATCAGACCAGTCAAGATCTTTGGGGTAAAGTAGGTTGATTTGTGGGGCATGATAAGTCCTGTATCAGCTACATCCAGAACCTGATTAACTGATGTGGGCCGCAGGATAAAGAGTAGATCGTTTTCATCTAAAGCCTTAATGGCACCTGGTGCATCTATTGTGAACTTTATGGTCTTTCCCGCCTTCAGGCTCTGAGGATTAATTTTAAGGACTCCCTTAATAACAGCCTCTTCCAGTAACATCACATCAAGTTCCGACAGCGCGGGGTGTAAGTGCGACAATAGCCTGTTTTGATCTGTTGCTTTCTGCCACCAGACTTGTGCTGTTTTACTTTTTCCAAAAACCACTCCAACCCCTCGCCTCTGAGGATTCTCATCAAGGCATTGGGTCAAGTTGTTGCACAGTTGCTCTGGTTCCAGATCTTTCATGTGAGAGATTATTTCAACATCGAACACCTGAGACGCCTTGGCCGTTATGTGTTTCGGATCCATTGCCTCCGGAAGGGTGACAACCCTGTGAACTGGAAGGACTACAAGGCCGGGGTCTTCAGCATCTACGAGATAAGCCATCAGGTAGTTATAAGGCTTTAACGGATCTTTTCCATAAACCTTTTGCATCTCGTTTCGGTATTTAATGGCAGTGGCGTATCGGTGGTGACCATCAGCTATATATAAAACAGTTTCTTGTAAACATTCATGAAGAGATTTCAGCCTGTCCGCATCAGTTACCTCCCATAATTTATGGATATTCCCAGCCTCGTCTTTTACAGTATAAAGTTCTTCTCTTTCAGACCCGGCCAAGATACTGGCAGCATCCGGGCTGTGGCGATAGAGAATGAAAACTTGGCTGAACTGGGCCTCTGTAGCTTGTAGTAAACGAAATCGGTCTTCCGTAACCCTGTCGAAGGTCCGTTCATGGGGACGCACAATTCGACTTTCCCAGTCCTCTACGCGCATCAATGCCACAAATCCTTTTCTACATAAATTGCCATCTGGGGTCGAAAAGCTGATATCATAGGGATAGATAGCATGTCTATCTTTTTGCTCTAAAATCTTTTCGGATAACCAACTTTCAAATTTCCTTTTTGCGCTAGCATATTGGTCTACCTTATGTGTTTTGCTTAAATCAGGTTTGGATAATTCAAGGGAAAAGATGTTGTAGTGATTTCTGGATACAAGGCCGTCTCGTTTCTCATCATCAACTACATCATAAGGTGGGGCTATCAGTTGGGCCATATCCCCGGCCCGATCAGTATTGTATCTTATTCCACGAAAAGGTAATACGATTGCCATATTAATTCTATCTCCAGCTCTTTGATTTTTATGATTTATTCATCTTATAAATTTAAAGCCCTGCGGGCGCGCTTAAAAAAATCTCTGGCACGGATTTCACTGATTACACTGCCTAATAAGTGGCCATCCATGTAATCTGTGTCTAAAATGGAAATTCCTATACTATCAAGTCAACAGAAATGAACGAAGCCTTAGCTACTATGGTAAAAGCAGATCGTCAAGCGATAGTATGGGATTTCTGGCAGGCGTTATTCTAATTTTGAATACCTGATCCTCTGGGCCAGGATTCTTTACTATGTGATATCTGATTGGGACTTTTTGCCACACAAACCAACAACTCTGTCTTTTCCAGAAATCTTGGCTTTATAGAGTGCCCTGTTAGCGAAAATAAGCAAGGAGTCCACAGTGTCTTCCAGATTCAGTTCTACA
>JAFDDO010000220.1 GCA_019310825.1 Deltaproteobacteria bacterium
GCGTGGCCCATGAGATAAAGAATCCCTTGGCCGGCATTAACGGAGCGCTTCAGATTTTGTCCCAGTCGTTTTCCCCAGAAAGTCCCGAATGGGAGGTCTTCAAAGAGATATTCAGGCAGATAAAGCGTTTGGACCAGTCTGTCCAGCATCTGCTTAAGTTCGCCATACCTGTAAAGCCGAATTTCTGTTCAATAAAATTGATAGACGTAATAAACAGAACAATGCTCCTTGTGGCCAATAGGATAAAGGCCGAACGGATTGAAACTAGGGTGAATTTGGACAGCGGTCACCCCCCCGTTCAAGGGGATCCGTATTTGCTCCAACAAGCCTTGCTTAATATTTTGTTAAACGCATTGGACGCCATGAATCCAGGAGGCCTTCTGGAGATCCATACGTGCTGGGCGGAGAAGGCTGCTGGCTGCTCGCGTATAAAGTGTATTAGCTCCTTGAACAGGACATTTACACAAGGTGTAAGAGTTATTATCGATGATAATGGTTGCGGTATCGCTGCCAAGGATATTGATTCCATTTTTAATCCGTTTTGTACTTATAAGACCAATGGTACTGGTTTGGGCCTGTCTATAACCCATCGGATTATCGAGCAACACCATGGCTCCATTTTTGTGGAAAGCGACCCTGACTCTGGATCCACATTTATTATTAATCTTCCCTGCCACAAGACAGAGACGTAATAATTGAGATGAATAAACGCATATTGGTTGTTGATGATGAGAATCTGGTCACATGGTCTTTGGAAAAGGCCCTTTCCAAGGCCGGTTATTCCGTCGACATAGCTGCTACCGGCGAGGAGGCCAGGCAAAAGTTTGAAACGTTTTCCCCTAACGTGGTCCTGCTGGACGTCCGGCTGCCTGACGTCAGCGGGCTAAACTTGCTTCAGGAATTCAAGGCCCAGGACAAAGACGTCATAATTATTATGATCACTGCCTATGCAGATGTGGACTCCGCTGTTCAGACCCTTAGAGATGGAGCTGAAGATTATGTGGGAAAACCCTTTGACCTTGAGAATATCAAACACACAGTCCATAAGGCCCTGGAGAAAAAATACCTCAAGCAGCAAGTGGATTACTTCAAAAATGAAATCAGGCGAAAATATACATACGATAACCTGATAGGCAATTCTCTGGCCATGATCAAGGTCTTCAAGATGATCAAAATCTGTGCGGAAACCGATGCCAAAATTGTGCTGATCCTTGGAGAAAGCGGCACCGGAAAGGAACTGGCGGCCAATTCCATCCATTTCCATAGCGCCAGGTCCGAGGCGCCGTTTATAGAGATCAACTGTTCGGCCATACCGGAGAATCTTCTGGAAAATGAACTTTTTGGCCATGAACGAGGGGCCTATACCGATGCCGGAAGCAGACACAGAGGCATATTTGAGTCTGCTGAGGGGGGCACAGTCTTTTTGGACGAAATTGGAGACATGCCGCTGGCTATGCAGCCCAAGATCCTGAAGGTGATTGAAAACAAGAAATTCAGGCGGTTAGGCGGGAGGAATAATATAGAATCAGACGTTCGTATCATTGCGGCAAGCAATCAGGATCTTCTAGGGTTGGTCAATGAGAAGAAATTCAGAGGTGACCTGTTCTTCCGCCTTAATGTTATGAATATCCCCCTTCCTCCCCTTCGAGAGCGTAAAGAAGATATCACGGCTTTGGTAAATTATTTCATCGGACGACTCAATGAGGAGTATGGCTGGGCAGTGAAAGGGATTTCTGAGAGAGCATTAAATTGCTTGATGAATTATAATTGGCCTGGTAATGTCCGCGAACTGAGAAATGCCGTGGAAAGAGCCATGATGCTGGAACAGGGAAATACGTTGAGCGCAGAGAATTTCAACCACAGCGCCACCAGTTTTGTACGGAAAGACGATAAAGGTTTCCAAGACGAAACTCAGCAGGGTGTGGTTCGATCAGGCAATGGGAAAATCGTACTGCCGTCGGAGGGTATAGCTTTAAAAGATGTTGAGAAGGATCTGATAAGACAGGCCTTGGAGAGGTACAGAGGAAATCAGACCAAGGCTGCCAAGTGCCTCAAGATGACCCGGGATACCCTGAGATACCGGATGAAGAAGTATGATTTTCAATTACAGGAATGGAAGATGTAGAAAACCAATGACAAAGGGTTCAAGGTTCAAAGGTTCAGAGTTCATGGAAAATCTGAGCTGTTGATTGGTCATTTTTAACGATAAGTCAAAAGTAGTTTATACTGTGTTGATTTTGTATTTTGACAGTGAAATTTGAAATTGGGAAAAACACAACGATGTAGATACGTTACCTAATTTCAAATTTCCAGTTTCGACATCGGCATTCAATTCGATAATACACTCTTTTTCGAAAAAAGTGTGAACTGGTGAATGGAGGATGCCTAAAATTGAAGGATTTGATTCGGAGACAACCCCCGGATTTGTTCGTTTGAACCCTGAACCTTGAACCCTGAACCTTGAACCTTGAACCTATGAACCCTTTCTTATTCTTTCTTTTTTTGCTGCTGCCGTTTTATTTTTCAGTTTCTGGTTTTGCCGGCACCTGTGTAACACTAGAATGTCATCAGGGTCTTGTCCAGACGATCTACGTTCACCAGCCGGTGGCAGAGCAGGAGTGTTCGGGCTGTCACATACAGAAGTCTGTTGAACACCCGCTCAAGTCCGGCAAGAGCTTTACCCTTACAGAAAAAGGAGAAAAACTTTGCTACCAATGTCATGATGCCTTGAATGTCAAGAAGATGG
>JAFDDO010000221.1 GCA_019310825.1 Deltaproteobacteria bacterium
TATTGGTCCCATCCCTCTATATGATTATGGACGATTTACATGATCTCTGGGCCAACGTAAAAGCCAGGGTCGCCCTCTCTTAGACTGCCTCCTGTTTATCCTGACAAAAAGAGTCCCGCTGTAGGTGGCTAATTCAAAAGTATGGGAATTTCCTTTTTTGGACACGGATTACACGTATGGCTATGGATTAGGTTTATACTGTGTAATCTGTGAAATCTGTGCCCAAAATTTTCTAAGTCCGCTCGAAGGGCACTAAGTTCAGAAGATAGTGTGGGCCTATGGTTTAAAAACCCCCGGCTACGGATTCGGGTATCTCTGGTCATCACTTTCGGAAGAGGTCTGAGTGCGTATCAGTTCGTTCGAATATAATCCGGTTTCCGCTTACCTTATAAATTAGCAGCCAGTCAGCCTCGACATGGCACTCTAGATGTCCTTGGTAATTGTGCCTGTTAGCTTGTGGTCAAGGTGAATTGGATCGGGATGCTCACCTGCAAGAAGCGAGCGGATAATAATCTTAAGTTTGTCAAGATTCTTTCTCCGCTTTTCGATCCTCTTTATGTCCTTTGAGAACTGTTTTGTGTAAACCGGGCTGTACATCAAATGCCCAATTTCTCAAACATGTCGTCTGCATTATCGCATATAGTAAGATTCCGACCAGCATCCGTGTTCTCAAATGTCCGTCGCGTTATCTCGTTCGGAATAGCGACGTCAAATGGCAATCCCTTGCGCAGCTCTACCTGCCGGTAGAATATGGTGATAGCCTGGGTTGTGGACAATCCAAGCTCGCGAAACACGCGTTCGGCTTCATCCTTGAGGCGCGGTTCAACTCGGGCTCTGACTGTTGCTGTCTTAGTCATGATTCACCTCCATTGGTCCAAGTGTGGCACAAATGGGGTACATGCGCAAATATTAGATTTCTTAAAAATTTATAACCATCCTGGATTATCCGCTTGTCCCTTCCTCTTTAAGCCACTTCCAAGCATTAGCTATTTCTGTTGGCTCAAAGTATTTTTCATCTATTCCGAACATTTTCCCGAACGGCCTATCAAGAGCTACATACCACTTCCAAAAATGACTATCTGCGACAAGAGCAATTTTGTGCGTCATAATCCATTTTAAATCTTCAATTCCGGCTTTAAGCCCCCAACTCGTATGTTCATCGAGGAAAACCAGGAAATTAACTCTGCCGTATTTTTCGATTACCTTTTCACTCTTGTTTATCCACTCTTTTTCCATTTCTAAAGAGACCTTTCCTGTAATCCTCACTCCTAAAACAGAGCCTTCACTTTCTGGTAGTTTTGTGATCATGCTATTCTCCTGGCGTCGGGTTTAACTGCCCGAATTGATGGATTGTTATATAACTAACTGATGGATTGTTATATAAATAACGATCTTTGTTATTTGAAGTATTACGTTTAATGTTCTTCTTTGTCTTTTTTCTTTCCTATTCTGTAAGCGTCAACAACCCCAAGAATCCAGCAGATAGTTATCAATGCTGTGACGAAATTGAATACGAAGTTGTCTGAGGTAGTTGATGTCTGGTTGCCTGCGTTTGAAATCGTACTTATATCAATTAGCCCATCCTCCAAATCAATCTTTTCGAGGATGATAAAGGCCTGTTGTATTGCTTTCACTACAATTACCAAAAAGCTGACTAAAACCGTAACCATTAATGCAACACCACGTTGATAGTGTTTTAGAATAATTTGCCCCAGACCTGGAAATACCAGACCTGATAAAAGCGCCCCTTTTAATGAGTTGTTCATAATGCCCTTCCTCAATACACCCTTTCATTTATTGTTTATCGGAAACACAATGACGATGAGGTTAATCCGCGCCGGCTTTTTTGGGGTCAGGGGGACTGCCGCATAAGCTCTAACTTAACCTGCGACTTCAACGCGAAGTTTACAGGCCCGGCTTTTTGGGTCCGGTGAAGTGAAAGGTGTACGCCAGGCATGGGCGTGAACTTATGGGGTGAAAGTCCACTGTATATGACGTTCCATCACTTAAAGAATTGGCCCGGTATTTCGGTATATTCCGGCTCAACGTCCGGTGGAGGTGCTGGTTTGTCTCTTTATCTTGTCTTGAGGTAGGTTTTTAAATCTCGATAGTAGTTTTCATGAGGACCTATCATTATTAATTCAAGATCATCACCAATAAAACGATATGAAAGCAAATATTGAATAGTTTTTATTTTGAATTTATAAGTATAGATACCACGCAGGTCGCCCCTTTTTTCTGTACCAACAGAAGGGCTCTCTGCAATTTTTAGAATTTGTTTGTCCAGCAATTTCTTTTCTTGCTTGCTGAACGTTTTTACTTTTTTTTCGAATGAACAGGATTGAAGAATTTTCATCGGCAACTATCCAAATTTGTACTCGGATGACTCACCTTGTTCCAGTTCCGCAAGCCCAATAAGGATATCTTTAATCAGGCTATAGGTTAAATCAGAATTTTCTTCAGCACATTTTCCTATACGTGCCCAATGTTCTATTTGTCCCGTTAACGATCGATTATCAATTTTGCTGAATTTTTTTGCTTCTATTACCAACTCGTCGGTAATTCTTACTGCTGTTGCCATGATTGTTACCTCTTTAAACGGTCATTATCTAAATAATAACACGATGCATTGCATAATGTAACATTTAATTGCTATATGAATCACAGAATTTTTTGAAGGCGAATCGCCGTGAACGTCGCGTTTCAGCCGCGCGTGCTTTTTGCGCCGGCTGCAAACGCATGGTGTACGACCGGCATGGGCGTCCCCCAAATTCCCCCATTCTACGCGATTGAATACTTTTCACCTATGATGAAGACCTGCTTCTTTTCGGTTATGATGGCCATAATTCCTTATTGTTTCCAATTCTGCTATGACGCCCTTATCCGACACGCTTCATTACGCTTCTAATAATCGTCGCTGTAAAAGGGACTGCATGTCACGACGGCCATCCACGATCAGCAGAACATAGACGTTTTTATCCATGATTCGGTAAATGATACGGTAAGGTTTGAAATAAATCTCGCGGTATTCTCGAATCCCTAACTTCAGCAGTTCCTTTGGATAGACACCCCGCTCGGGGAATTCGGATAGCGTAGAGAAGGTTTTCTCAATCTGTTTTAAAACATAGTCCGCTTTCCGAGGTGAATCATTTGCAGCGATATAATCATAAAGCTCGGTGAGATCACGTGCTGCGTCGTTGGTCAGTAAAACCGCGAATGGCATCACCGATTCTTTCGCCGTTCGCGAAAACGCTTTATCACATCCTCAGCGGGTAAAACCTTGCCTTCCTCAATCTGACGCATTCCGAGTGACAGAATTTTCAGGAGAGCAATGGTTTGCTGGGTTTGTTCGTAGCTTTCGATGCCTTGTATGACCACTTTGGCTTCACCATTCTGGGTAATGACCAGTGGCTCCTGCTGTTTGGAAAGGTTTCTAACGATTTCAGCGGCATGGGCCTTCAGGTAGCTGATGGGCCTAATCTGATTTGACAGTTTCATGGGGATACCCCTTTTTCGATATGACTTAATATAGTCCATAAACAGGTCAACGGTCAACCTTGAAAGTGTTGTTGTCTGTTCATGCCGAACGAGTCTGTAGAAAAAGCCCAAAAACGCTAGTAAAACCCAATTTCTAGTCCACTTAACTGACTGATATCATTGACTCAGAATTTTATAAAAATACCATGAAATGACTTATTCTACAGACTCAACGTTAAGGGTGAGTTGCCGGCCCCAGACCGGGAACCTCCAAACGACAAGCCATACTTACGGCAACTCAGCCGCAAAGGGCCGTGGCATCCTCGCCCGAACCTTGGCGGCACAGACCGGCATGACTAATAAGTGGCTGTATGGGCAGGGGTTAATATCTGTCAAAGAACAGTGGGTGAAGATTCACTACCCCTCTACGGCA
>JAFDDO010000057.1 GCA_019310825.1 Deltaproteobacteria bacterium
AAATTCACAGTTTTAGAATCACTTGTAAAATACTTGCGTGAAGAAAAGAATATGACAAACAGAGAAATTGCTAAGCTTTGAGACTAGGGAATTGCGATTTGATGTTTTGGCAATCAGATTTTATGGTACTGGAAAACCGACCACTGAACATATACTTTGGGCGTTTGAAATAGAGGAATAAAGGATCACCAGGGCGTCTTAATTGCCTCTTTGTCGACCAGCATAAACTAGGTTCGAGCTTTTTTTTGCGAAATAATTCTGGAAATATTGTTTTATTGCCATTCGTGCATAATGGCTTGCTCTTGTGCCTATATATTTTTCATGGGCCACAATGACTGACATGACAAGCTTTTCATGTCCATCTTTTTCCTCGGCAAATCCCACAAACCAGTCATAGCGGGCATCATGCGCCTTGTTGTCAATAGAGCCGCTTTTGCCGCCTATATTAAGTTTGGAAAGGATTTGGTCTTTTCGGTAACCCCTGAAAGCCTTTCTGCAAGTGCCGGATTTTATTGTGGCCTCCATGAGATTATTAACAACCCTTGCTGACTTGGGTGTAATAGCCTGGTTAAGTCTGACCAAATGGCTGCGATAAATGACCTGTCCGGTTTCATCAGTTATATGATCGACAACTGTGGGCTCTACCAGCCTGCCCTGGTTGAGAATTGCCGATATTATCAATGCCCCGTGGAGGGGAGATAATGTGGTTTCGTTGTTGAATCCGCAGGCAATTTCAGCCCACTGATAAGGCTCATCAGATAAATGAATATGACTTGGAGCAACTGGAATCTCGAAATCAATATTTTGGTTGAATCCAAAGGCCTCGGCATAGTTTTCTAAAACGGTTTTCCCAAGATAAAGCGAACCGATTTTTCCAAACACGGGATTAACGGATTGAGCGAATGAGTCCTTGAATGTTATCCTGTTGGTGTATCTGTTTGTCCGCTTTTTTAGTTGGGATTTGTATAAAGTGTGTTTCCCGCCATTGTATTTAAGTATTGAGCCTGAATTAAAATTACATTTTTCAATAGCCGCAGCAGCAGTAACTATTTTAAAAATACTAGCAGCAGGAAATCTATTGTCGATACATGGGTTGTTATATTGGCTCGTTTTATCATAACTCACCATTGATAATATTCTGCCAGTATTTGGATCCATAGCTACAATTCCGATGTATTGAGCTGTGGATTGATTCAGATTATCCAGCAAGAATTGCTGTAGGGGTATATCAAGGCTGGTGTCAACCCTGAAATTTTGTTCATTAAAAACAGAATCAAAACCCTTTTCATTAAGATTTATAAGGGATTTACTATCAATCAGGGCTTGAACATCCCTCTTGGTTATTAACTTTTTATGATTGTTATGGATATCAGATTTGCTATCTGGTGTGTTACCATTAAGTATCTGTATATGATGACATCCAATTCCGCCAAGAAGACCACTGATCATTCCGCAAACCAAAATAAGCATAGTGAGAAAGACAACAGAGCGTTTAGTGATTTTTTTGATAAAATTATTTATGGTCGCGGTTCTTTTCAGTTTTTTCTGATAGTCTCTCCAGTTCGGCTCTTTGAACTTGGTCTTGTATGTTTTTGGTCTTTCGGAAATCATTTATATCTAGAATGAGCAATTAGCCTTTAGCGGTTAGCTATTGATCTAATGATTACAGGATGCTTTCCTATTACAAAATGAGATATTAGCGGTTAATTTGCTGCTTTTTTCCAAATAGGTTACTAATACCTAAATGCTAATGGCTAACAGCTAATCGCTCAACTGTAGTTTTCACTGGAACCTCACTATACAGACAAATTATTGTTTATGAACCTGATTTTGTACAATTTTGCAATATTTTTTTCATAATACTCCCTGACTGTCAAGACATGATTGCCTCTATCCATAGTTAAACTTTTCATTTTTTCAAATAAAAATCTTCTTTCAGCATTTGAAGTGCGTAACCCAGGTTAAAAATTTACTCACGGCAGCCATGGAAGAAAACCTTCCGCTGAAACCACATGATAAATACGGGAATCAATCTTGACCTGACGGTAAATACCTTCATATTTTACAACCTGAATGACCCGTTCGCAGTTGAGAAGTCGAGCGAATCGCTGAAGCGGCTTTGATACTTTAAGATCTTCCAATTTAACCTCGACCATAAGCCACGGGGCATTGTCCAGTGTAATTAAGGCATCCACTTCGCGCTTTTCCCTGTCTCGCAGATACCACAATCTAAAGTCTCCAAAGCCAAAATCAGTCCAGACATGGCAGGCCTTAAGAAGATGGGACATGACAAAATTTTCAAACCGGGCGGCTTCATCCCGAACTTCGGACCAATCCCAAAAATAATATTTTTTCTCGCGCTTGATAGCTCTTTGCAGACGATGACTATATGGCCTTACGCCGTAGATATAGTAAAGGCGCTCCAGGGTGGCTATCCATCCCCGAACGGTTTCAAAGGCAATATCAAGATCCTCTCTGAGAGAATTGAGGGATAGCGGAGAGGCTATCCGGGGATTCAACAACCGGACCAGATATTCAAGCCTGTCAACGTCTTCTATGCGGGTCAGGTCTCGCACGTCCTCATGAGTAATGCGTTCCCGCCGTGAACGAAGCCATCTTTTATGGAATGTCTTTTCGTGCTTCAGATAAGGCTCAGGGAATCCTCCAAAGTTCAACAGCGATTCGATATTTTCATTCCTTATTTCGCCATGGGAAAAAGTCTCCCATCCTTTGTCTGGTTCTGTAAGGGAACTTGCTGTTGCTGTTTTTTGAGTTTCTCCAAGCGACAGAGGATGCATTCGGTAGAGAAAATAACGGCCCAACAGGCTGTCGCTTCCCTTCCGGTACAAGTCCAAACGTCCGCTGCCCGTCACCCAGACAGCCGCATCATCCTTATATTCATCATAGAATCCTTTCAACCAGGATTTGAATCGACGCATCTTGTGCAATTCATCGAAGATGATCATTGGACGTTTGGTCGGCCGTCTCCATTCTGCCAGCAGGTCTTCGTTACTTAATATCCGTCTGCGATGACTGGAAATGTCCCAGTTCAAATATGCTCCCTTGTCTCGCC
Organism: Deltaproteobacteria bacterium; assembly: GCA_019310825.1. Taxonomy (GTDB): domain Bacteria; phylum Desulfobacterota; class Dissulfuribacteria; order Dissulfuribacterales; family UBA3076; genus UBA3076. The sequence continues at coordinate 3,074 of JAFDDO010000057.1, forward strand.
AGGTTTCCAGAATCTGTTTAACCATGGTCGTTTTCCCCACCTGCCTGGGGCCGGCCAGAAACAGCATTTTTTCGGGAGGATGCAATTTCTTGAGCCATTTCATTAAACATCTGTTCATATCTGATTTTTTTATATGATCCTATAAAATTGTCAAGATATTTTCAGATGATTATCTAAAAATAATGTATTTTCTTAAAAACAGCGTTCCATAGATTAGCCATCGAGTACTATGGTGTGAGGTGGAAAATCGAATCCGATTTCAAGGAGATAAAAAAGGAGATTGGCAGTAGCAAGAACCAGACCCGTAATGACCATGCAGTAACCATGTCAACTTTTCCATGATGGCAGCTACCGTTCCCTGTATCTATGGGGCACGGAATGTGATCCGAATGTCCGTCTTACGGCACGGTCGTTGGGCCTGGAGTCCCTGTCATAATGTTCAAGGATGAAAAGACGACAACATATATAGCGACAGTTATGCAAACGGCCAGCAGTGTTCTGGAGAATTTGACAGAAAAGACATAACTTAACCCCAAGGTAATCAGATATAGTCTATAGAATTCGAGTAAAAACCCTCCCATAGGGACCCAAGAAATCAGGGCTGTTGCCGCTGAATAGGCAGTTACCCTGAAGGCCGCTTCATATGTCCCTGATCCCTTGAAAAGTCCTGTGACGATAACATATAGGATCCAGGCTGTTAAAAAGGGCATCACTAGCCCGTTGAACAGACTGAGGGCAATGATGGCTCCTTTTTTAAGAGTGAGACCGACAAATACTGCGTGAGTCAGCGCACAGCAGGTCAGGAATATGCAGGGATTTCGTATGCCCCCTTCGCTTCTCATCCCTTCGTAAAAGGACCTGGGAGAAAACAGGACTGCCTTTGCCGTGTGAAAAAAACTGCGAAGAAAATTGCCTGGGTCAAAGTCGTTTATTGTATTGTGGTATGAAGAGGACATAGGGTCTTCTGTATGTTTCTTTAATTGTAACTATTCAGGTTGAAGGTTGAAGGCTGAAGGTTGAAGGATTTCAAGCATTTCGCAACGATCGAACGTCCTAAGTTGCGTCCCTGAAAGTCTTCAGTCTAAACACCTAATTTTGTGTAATCACGCATGATTTGTCCCTATTAGCCTTCTACCTTCAGTCTAAACACCTGAATAGTTACCTTTAATTTACTATTTTTAGGTTCAAATTGTTTCAAAATCAGGCAGACCTATCCTGGTAATATAGCGCCTGCCTCGAGTTTATCCGAAAGGACCAGCTTTAATGCCTGCTCATAGGGTCCGATAATGCTGTCAAAGACCTTTACTTTTTTCCATATAAGGTATTGATAATGGACTTCTTCAATTCCACCACAGATGACAACCGATACGTCTTCTTTGATAACAAGAGCGCAGATTTCTTCCGGAGATGTACCGGGTAGCAGGATAATTCTGGGTTCCCCAAGAATTTGCCCGTTCTGCACGCGGGCAATAACAACCTCGTTTGCCAGGTCGAACCGTGGCCCCACATGATTTTTTGATATGGTGATCAGTATTTTCATAATGGATTACGAGACAGGCACGAGCCATATGCGGATTTTACTCCAACTCATACTGTTTTATTTTCCTCCACAGGGTGCTCCGCCCCCAACCAAGTAATTTAGCTGCCCGACCGCGTTTGCCCCCGGTCTTCATTAGCGCCTCCATTATCATTCTTTTCTCAACGGATACCCAACTCATGGAACCAGACGCCTCGGACGGACTCTCAGGGTTAATATCCAGTGTACCTACATTTTTCTCAGACTCTTGATCTTGATTGCTCGATAAAGGCTCTTTCTCCTTAGACAAAAACATATACTTTGGCAGATGTTTAGATCGAATCGTATTCTCCTGGCAGACAGTTGCCGTATATTCTATGATGTTGCGAAGTTCACGCACATTTCCAGGATAATAGTAATTCAGCAGGACATCTAGGGCCTTCTGGTCGAGGCCCTTGATAGATTTTTTCAGGTTTGAGTTGAAGACATTCAGTAAATGGTCGATCAGAAGGCGAATGTCTCCATCACGACTTCTAAGAGGAGGTAAGTGCAGGCGAAGGACATTCAGCCGAAAGAACAGATCTTCCCTGAATTTTCCCTGACCGATGAATTTTTTCAAATCACGATGCGTTGACGCAATCACCCTGGCATCTACCTTTACCTTTTTCGAGCTCCCAAGAGGGAAAAATTCTTTGTCATCAAGAACAGTCAGGAGTTTAGCCTGAAGCGGCAGAGGAAGGTCACCGATCTCTGTAAGATAAATGGTACCGCCATGGGCCAGACGAAACATGCCTGGTTTATCCGTATTCGCACCTGTAAAGGCCCCACGTTTATAACCAAACAACTCCGATTCCAGCAGCGACTCCGGAAGCGCACTGCAATTTACCTTGATAAAGGGGTAACGTGATCTCTTGGAGGTCTGATGGATTGCATATGCCAGAAGATCCTTGCCGGTTCCGGTCTCACCTGTAATAAGGGCCGATGCATTTGTCTGGGAGATTACCGGTACCAAATCGAAAATTTCCTGCATCTTCGGACTGTGTCCGATAATGCCTTCCAGGCCTGACAGACCTAGAATTTTCCTTCCAAGGTCCTCCAAGATGGAAATGTCCTCCAGTGTTAAGACCACACCCAACAATTTTCCTGAAGAATCCTTGATCGGCGATATTGTAAAACGAATGGGGATATTCTGACGTCTTCGATTGATAATGTTACCTTCTGTAGTTATGGATTCCCCTGTTTCGATAACATTCTGCAAGGGGTTTCCTTTATGGCTCAAATTGCTGCGAAGGACATAATCATAATAGATCCCCTGGACCTCTTCACTGTTATAACCGGTCAGTGCGCCCAGAAAGCGATTTAGCCCGAGTAACCGCTGCTGTTTGTCAAGAACGGCTATACCGTGGGGGACACCGTCAAGCACATGAAGGAGGTCTGCCTTACGTATTACTGCAGATTTACTTTTTGTCATATGTCGTCAAATTCAGTAGTTTACGGTTATATTTTTGCATATAGTTACTTTCACTATTCTATCATTTTCATGAATATGAATCTAGAGCTGAGCTACTCCGGCCATGGAAGATGATGATTTCGCAAGACAACACATACTCCCTCCAGAAGGTATCAAGAAAAGCGCCTTTTATGAAACTACCAGCGAAAGAGGCCTCTCGCAACTTCAAGAAGTTTTCCAAAGTGTCTATATTTAGGCCAAAATATAGTACCCAACTGAGAGACCTGATTCCTCCTGAACGCTGAAATAGATAGACTTGTACCATATCCTCTGAAAATCAAAACAGGCGCAACGAACATCAAACTCCTTAGGGTTGTCGCTATTTTCTCCATAGAATTTTGTGTCTAAGTGCAGGTTGACTCGAATCTTCATCCAAAATTCTCGTCAGGCATCGACAGAAAGAAATCGTTATGGGTTAATTCCATTTCATGACTTTAGCTCACTTTAGGCACTTATAAGTTTAAGTACTTATGTGCTATGTCTCTTTAACGCAAAAAACCCTGCCGGGCCGTTTAGGACCAGGCAGGGTTATTATTGTAGGTTATGTGTTTTTAAACGATAGGCCTATTGGCTCAGAACAAATTGAGAAATTTCATGGAACAGGTCGCCCATGCGCACGACCCCGATGAGCTTACCTTCCTCCACGACTGGAAGGATATAGACTTGCTCCTGCAGCATGATGTGAGCAGCCTTTAAGATACTTCCTTCGGCATCAATAGTGACTGTACGAAATGTCAATCCGGCTTTTTCATGATCCCATACATTTAAGATGCTCGGATATACCACACCTTTGAAATTGGCCTTGGATATGTCAGCTAATAAGATCTCCTTGACAGGCATGGCAAGCCGTTCTTCATTACCTGACTTTGACTCCAACAGGCTGTCCCAGAACATGGGGACACCCTCTTCGTAGTGACTGGCAAATTTTGGATCAAGCCCCTTCAGGATATCTTTCTCGGAGAGCATGCCCACGAGCTTGTTGTCTTCGTCAAAAACCAGGACTGTATGGTGACCGGTTTTATATGCCTCGTTAAGCTTGGCGATTGCCTCTCTGAGCGTACCTGAATATTGCATATGCGGATATTCGTTCAGAGAAATGATCATGTCTTTTATCTTTTTCTTGTTCATGTCTCCTCCTAAGTCAGCAGGTGTTATCAAAATACACCGCGACTATTTATGACACACAATGTCTCTGTTCGGTTGCATTTCTCATAGGTCCCAATCATGAATCCAGTCCATTGACCTATTGCATAGCTCCGCTTTGCAATACAGCCGTGGCTTTTTCAAGGATGTCGGGAGGGAATCCTATGATATTAAACATGACGAGGAACCCCAAGAACCAAATAACTGCCATGGAAATGAGCCAGAGCCCAAAGCCGTATTTCACAAAGTCTATAGGTTCAATCATCTTTTCGCCGGTGTCCGGATAGGTGCCCAGACCATAAACAATGGCGTTATTCGGCGTACCCACGATCAGGAAGTGCGCAAAGGAGGTGGCAAAGGCCACGCCCAGACCCACGGCCCACGGTTCGGCGGGATTGCCGGTCATGATGCCCATGGGAATCACAATCGGACCCAGAAGCGCGGTGGTACCGGCATCAGACATGAAGTTGGTCATCAAACCGGAAAGACCGGAAAGACCAACCCACAGGCCGAATCCCTGGTCCATACCGACGCCTCCAAGGATTTCCAGGAAGGTCTGTGCCAACCACATGGCCGCGCCGGTTTCTTTGAGAAGCGCGCCAAGAGTCAGGGCGCCGCAGTACATGAACCATGCATCCCAGGAGATACCGCTGAGGATCTTTTTCCACTCAGTCGTCTTAAATACGACCGGGATTAGTAGCGCTAGAAGAGAGGGACCACCAAGTCCGAGACCATGGCCACCGAAAATCCACAGCATCAGGATCAGCAGGAGCATTCCAGCGGTTACATACTCCTTATAGGACATCGAGCCCATCTTTCTTGTCTCTTCTTTAATGGCTGTAAGCCCTGGAGTGAGGTCTTTGGTCTTGATGTTTTTGCTGAAGAAGACCAACATATAGACTGCTACCATAAGACCCAAGAAAGGTACTATGGGGAATCCGTATTTCATCCATGTAAAAAAGTCCATTGGCACATTGTATTCTTCCCAGAATCCCATCATGATAACGTTACGTCCGCCGGCTGCGGGTGATCCGATCCCTCCCACATTCAGGGCGAAGCAGAGGGTAAATAACAGAAATTTCGCAAGGGCCGGGTCGTGTTCGATCTTTCCCCCCTTTGACTTGGCCGTTACCGCCCCGAAATAGACCGCTGCCATGACCGGGGTCATAAACGCGCACATGGCATGGGCCGATATAAACGAACCTATCATTGACATGCTAAGGCACAAAACAAAGACGGGGACGTAGAATCCCTTGGTCCAGCCCAGGAGCCAACTCGCGAGCCGCTTGTGAAATCCCACGTCCACAACGGCAACACCCATGGCAAGCACACCGAGTAGGAACATCGGGGCGTCACCTGCAAAGGTCTTGCCGATCATCTTGCGGGGAAGAAGATGGAGAAAATAGGCCAGAATCGGCATCAGGATTCCCGTCAACCCGATCGGCAGGGCCTCAGTGGCAAAATAGATGACCGCCATTGGGATGAGCCCAAGCACGATCATGGTCTTGCGGGCGGCATTCGGCAAGTCGGTTGCCACTTCCCAGTCAATCAATTTATTGGCAAACCCGTATTTATCTACAATATCAATCACACTCTGCGGTGTGGGCAGGACAAACCCGACCAAGACAAAGATGCTGGCACCAACAATCAGCCACAATATCTTGTTGGCCAGAATTCCTCCACCACCTGTATCATTTCCTACATCATGACTCATTTAGAAAGCCCTCCTTTTTCTATAAGTCCAACACTGGTGTCACGAAATCCAATCCGGGTCCTGCCTTACAACACTGACCTGGGTGAGCTTACGATGTCCTCAACCTTGGCGGCGCGGATGCGCTCTTCTTGCTCGGCCTTTCTATCATGGGCTTTGTTCAGCTTAGTGACCAGATCTGATATCTCGCACGGTTTTGTAAGATAATCATAGGCACCCAGTTTCATTCCTTCGATAGCTGTGTCCACTGCTGCATGTCCAGTCAACAGGATCACTTCTGTCAGCGGCTTTATCCTCTTGATTTCACGAAGTGTCTCGATCCCGTCAATACCGGGCATAAGTACATCCAGAACGACTATGTCGAAGTTGTAGTTCTTCACAGTTTGAAGGGCCTCTTCGCCACTGAAGGCTGCGGTCACATCGTAGTCGCGCATGGTCAGACGCTGAGACACAAGTTCGACAAATTCCTTTTCATCATCCACAATCAACACACGAGTTTTCATGGTTTGCACCTCCTGGCGACTAACTCCAAAGACGCAAAGTACGCAGAGGAATACTTTTTGTTTTTACTTTGTTAAGCCTGCGAATTTTTCGCCCTTGTGGTCAGTCTTGTTTTTAATAAAATTGCCATCACCTATTAATGCCTCTATTCCCACTTTTGAGAATCGAGTGCTTACCTCTTGTCTTTGAGCGAGTTTTTTTTCTGGCCAGGGCCTCTCGCACTTTCTCAATCAAGGTGTCAATATCGAAGGGTGCTGTGATGTCATCAGAGGCCCCTTCACGCATACCCTGCATAGACAGGGCAATATTGTCAGGACTGCTTATCAATATTATTTCCGCATCGGGCTGCTCGCGCTTGATGCTTGAAAGGGCCTGCATCGTGCCCTTGCCCCTGTATCTTGCATCCAAAAACACTACGTCTGCATGCGTGCCTGATGGAATTTCCAAAACCCCATTTCCGATTTCTGCAGTAAGCACAGACATTTTCCTCCGCCTTAACTTGTCGGCCAGGGTATTTAAGAAAAAACTATCTTGGAACATAATAAGGATTCTTGGTTTCATCCGTCCATCGCCTGAAAGCCGACCTGGCAATATATATTGACCGATTGTCCACCAAAATTCTTTGCCTGGAAATCCGGCAATAAATGCCACAACAAGTTTCCAGGCTGTTAATAACTCCCGCGCCAAACAGGAGAGTCCTTCAAGCCTTAAAGGTCTCTTAAGGATGACGCTATCACAAAAGGGCTTTCCCTTTTCAGCTACTCTTTCTGTTAATTAAATTCAGCATAGCTGCAATCCTTATGCCAACAGAACAATATTCTATAAAAACAGTATATTAGATAATTTTGTATGCAAGGACTCATAGCATTCTTTACACGATATGAAACAAAAAAGAACACCGTGGCAACCTGAAGATAGATTAATCGTAAATTATCAATAATATTAATGTAATAGATATCAAAAACTAAAGGCAGGAAAAGCTAAATTGCTATATTTAGATTCAAATTGTTTCAAAATAAGACGGGGCTATCCTGGTAATATGGTGCATGCCTCAAGATTATCTGAATGCTGAGGCGGTCGGCTTAAACTACAGGTTCGTTTTAGCGATATATATTTTTACGATGTTCAACATTAACAAGCCAGATGATAAGCTCTTCATCTTGGATTGAGCGGATAATAAGCACAATATCGTCCTTGTTGGAACCGATACCCTTCCTGACCACTCAATTCGGAACCGTGTCGAAGGAACTGGGTCACGGATTTTTGTCCCCGTGGTACGTGGGCTGGCTTCTTAAGGGGGAGACTGGGGCGGAGTCAGGTTGGGCTATCTCCTCGGCCAAGGGCGATGATCTTCTCCTCCACCACTTGTAAAATTCATGCGTAACGAACAGCAAC
>JAFDDO010000222.1 GCA_019310825.1 Deltaproteobacteria bacterium
GGAAATCAAGCATGCCGGAAGATGAGGGATAACTGTGGTACCCCGCCTTTTTAACAGCGGCTATCATACGTTCCACAATAAACTTGGGTGTGGGAAGATCCGGATCACCGATTCCCAAATCGATAACATCTACACCTTTCTTTTGAGCCTCGGCCTTCATTCGGTCGAGCCCTACGAAAAGATATGGTGGGAGCTGTTGCAATCTCTTAGATTTTGCAAAAATCATGGAGAAGACCTCAATTTGTCATTTTATTACTACTCAAGCACTTACAGAAGTCTGAACTGTATTTTTGGGCTCATCAGTTCCCGCACCATGTGTATGAGCTTAGCAGGTCCTCGAGGACTGGCGAACATCTCTATCATGCTCATTCTGTTCAAATCGATATTATTTGAGCCCTAACACATCCTGCATATCATAGAACCCGGCAGGCTGCTCAACGATCCAGAGAGCTGCTCTTACCGCTCCTTTTGCAAAAGTATCCCGGTTTGAGGCCTTATGCACGATCTCAATACGTTCCCCTATGCCGCCAAAAAGCACTGTGTGTTCGCCTACTATGTCTCCGGCTCGAAGAGTCTGGATACCAATTTCCTTTTTGCTCCTCTCGCCAATGAATCCATGCCTTTCAAATAAACCTACCTCGTCGAAATCCCTGCCGAGGGAAGCGGCAATGACCTTGCCCAACTGAAGGGCCGTACCGCTTGGGGCATCTTTTTTCATCCTGTGATGTGCCTCTACAATTTCGACATCATAGTCATCACCAAGGACCTTGGCTGCGGTATCAACAAGCTTGTAGAGGAGATTAATCCCTACACTCATATTAGGTGCGAGCACACATGGGAAATCCTTTGCGAGTTGCCTGATTTCGTCGAGTTCCTCACTTGCCAAACCAGTGGTTCCTATAACGATTGATTTCTTGTGTGAGGCTGCGATGCGAGAGTGTTTAAGGCTAGCTTTGCTAATAGTGAAATCTATGACGACATCTCCCTGATCTATAACGGAATCGAGGCTGTCTGCTACAGTCACTCCCAACGATTCGAGTCCCGCAACAGACCCGGCATCCTGCCCGACAGCAGGGCTGTCCGGGTGTTCAAATGCCGCGCTCAAAGTGATACCCTCATTCTTATGAATCATGTTTATGATGCGACCGCCCATACGGCCACCTGCACCGGCTACTATAGCTCGGACCATGTTCTTCCCTCCAGAACTCAGCGGTCAAGCAACCTGACTTTTTACGACCGCCGGTTTATCAAATATTCAATGCTGATTACACTGCAAAAACCTTGAAATATGATTTTGCTCAAAAATCTCTAGATGCAAGGCGCGAAATTTTCCGGTAATGAGAAGTGCTTATAGTACGTCGCAGTGACTGAAAAATTAAAGCAACTCCGCAGATTGGGTTTTTTCAGCAGAATCAATTCTTACTTGACCAGCTTGAGTTCTTGCAGAACCCTTCTCAGCCGCTTCTTATTGGCCTCGCTCATTGAGGCCAAGGGAAGACGAACTTCATCTGTTGGTATCTTGCCCATCATTGCAAGGGCGGTCTTGGCCGGAACGGGATTTGTCTCATAAAAAAGGGCACCAAACAGTGGAAACAATTTTAAATGCAACTGGCGTGCCTTTGTAAGGTTACCCTTTTCAAATGCGTTTATCATGGCAGCCATTTCCTTTGGCACTACGTTTGATGCAACCGAGATGACACCTTTGCCTCCAATGGTCATGATGGGGAAGGCTGTAAAGTCGTCTCCAGAGAGCACTATGAAGTTTTTAGGGCACAACCGGATTACATCTGTTACTTGCTTCAGGCTGCCCGTAGCCTCCTTTATTCCAATAACGTATCTGTTTTTGGCACAGCGTGCTACTGTTTCGGGAAGCATGTTTACCCCTGTACGTCCGGGTACGTTATAAAGGACCATGGGAAACTTGCATTCATCCGCTACAGCCATAAAGTGCTGATATAATCCTTCCGGGCTGGGTTTGTTGTAATAGGGTGTAATCACCAAGGCAGCATCTGCACCGGCATTCTTCGCATGCTTTGTGAGCGTGATAGTCTCTGCAGTTGAGTTAGAGCCTGTTCCAGCGATTACCGGTACGCGTCCCTTCGCGGTCTCTATGGTGATTTCCACCACTCTCATGTGCTCTTCGTGGCTGAGGGTCGCTGACTCACCAGTAGTACCGCAGGGTACTATGCAATGGGTTCCTGCCTTTATATTCCATTCTATAAGGACTTTGAGGGCTTCCTCATCCAGTTTCCCGCCCTTAAAGGGGGTTACTATGGCAACAATGGCCCCTCCGATCTGCTTTTTTTGTCCCTTGCCCGCATTTTTTCCCTTTTTACTTGCTTCGGTCTTGCTTGCCATAATGCTTACCCTCCACTAGTGTGACTTTTTTAAAAATTTCTTTTTAGAAAAGCATCTATTGTTCGATATATAGATTATTAAAGGTTTTATGTCCTGAGGGCAAGTGCTGAAATTTGTAATTAAAGATGATCGAGGGATTGAGGGATTGAGGAATTGAAAGTATTTATTAATCATAATCGGTTTTAATAATGAATAAAAAAAGACTTCTGATTATTGAAGACGAGATTTCAGTGGCCAAACAGCTTAAGTGGGGCCTTGGAAAGGAATATGAAATAACCATTGCCTCTGAAGCTGATGAGGCCAGACCACTTCTGGCCTCCGATGCCTTTCCTGTAGTGACTCTGGAATGAGGCCAGACCACTTCTGGCCTCCGATGCCTTTCCTGTAGTGACTCTGGACCTTGGCCTGCCACCATACCCGGACACCCCCCAGCAGGGTTTTAAGCTCCTGGAAGAGATATCTTCTCTTGCCCCTTACGCCAAGGTGATTGTCATTACCGGCAATGCCGAAGAGGAAAACGCAGTCCAGGCCATTGCCCTTGGTGCGGCTGATTTCTGTACCAAACCCATAGATTTGAAGATATTAAATATTATCCTTTCCCGCACTTTCAGAATCTATGAGCTGGAAGAAGCCAACCGCTGGCTGCAACGGCAAACCAGTCAAAACGGCTCTTTCTGCGGCATGCTCGCTGTTTCCCCTGGCATGGGCAAGTTGTTTGAGCGCATCAGGCAGGTAAGTGAAACCGATTATCCGGTCCTCATAGCCGGAGATAGCGGTACCGGCAAGGAGATGACAGCCAGGGCAATCCATAGCCTGAGCCAAAGGGCCCAAAAGCCCTTGGTGATCATTAACTGCGGGGCGATCCCTGAAAATCTGCTTGAAAGCGAGCTTTTTGGCCACGAAAGGGGCGCATTTACCGGGGCGGCAGGTCGTAAGATTGGCAAATTTGAGCAGGCTAACCATGGGACCATCTTTCTAGACGAGATCGGTGAACTGCCTCTTGCCCTACAAGTGAAAATATTGCGGTTTCTCCAGGAACATACTGTCGAGCGGCTGGGCGGAACAAAGACAATTACATTGGATTCCCGCATCATTGCAGCCACCAACACAAATCTGGAGGATGCAGTCAAGCAAGGGAGTTTCCGTGAAGACCTTTTCCACCGCCTAAATGTCGTTCCGTTAAAGATTCCCCGTCTGAGGGATCGAGCTGAAGATATCTTGCTGCTGGCCCATCATTTTCTTCAGGAAGAGACTCATAAGCTGCAGCGGGGGCAGGTAACACTTTCGCCGGCAGCTATTGCCGCCCTGACTGCATATGCCTGGCCTGGCAATGTCAGAGAGCTCCAAAACCGCATTTGCCGGGCATTGAGTACTACAACCGGCCGAGTCATTGATCCCACAGACCTGGGGCTGGAAGATGTTGCTTTAGAAGAGGAGGAACAAAAACTGCCCACCCTAAAAGCGGCCCGGGAAACAGCGGAGATCAATACTATTCGCAGGGCCTTGGCACTCACCGGTAACAACATCAGCCATGCAGCCATACTGCTCGATACCAGCCGGCCCACCCTGCATGACCTCCTTAAAAAGCATGGGATAAGTACATAGTATAGAATTTCTGTTTTTGGACACGGATTAC
>JAFDDO010000058.1 GCA_019310825.1 Deltaproteobacteria bacterium
ACTTTATGACCATTTTCAAGTTCAACGCGAAACATGGCATTGGGTAAAGTTTCAAGCACCTTTCCCTCAACCTGTATAGCATCACTTTTGGACATTTAGTTTTCCTTGGTTCCTTTTGTAATCACTAACTTAACTTTAGGCACTTTAGCCCACTTATCACTTCAAGCTTTTAATTAGGCTACCTTCTTCCCTTTAGCTTGGCCCCTTTCATAAACCCTTCGTAGCTTCTGGTGATAAGATGGGACTCAATTTGAGCCATGGTATCCATTCCCACACCCACAACAATTAGAAGGGCAGTTCCACCAAAATAAAAAGGAACGTTGAACTTTGAAATCAATATGCTTGGTAATACGCAAATTGCCGAAACATAAATGGCACCTATCAGGGTAATCCTGGTCAGGACCCTGTCAATATATTCAGAAGTGCGCCTTCCGGGTCTGAGACCTGGGACATAACCCCCATGTTTCTTCATATTATCTGCTATATCAACCGGATTGAAGATCATAGCTGTATAAAAATAACAGAAAAAGACAATGGCCACTACAAAGATCGTCTCATAAAACAAACTTCCTGGTCTCAAACCCTGAGCCATGCTCTGCATCCAGGGTACCTGGATAAAATTGGCTATTGTTGCAGGAAACATCATAATAGACGATGCAAAAATCGGTGGTATTACTCCCGCAGTATTCACTTTTAAAGGCAGATGGGTGCTTTGTCCTCCATATACCTTTCGTCCTATTACCCTCCTGGCGTATTGTACTGGAATGCGCCTGTGAGACCGCTCCATAAAGCAGATAAATCCAATTACCGCCACCATCATCACTAAAAGAAATATAACTAGAGCCAAGTGTATATCACCAGTACGCATCAGGCTGAACGTGTCTATCATGGCTGAAGGCATCCTGGCTACAATTCCGGCGAAGATAATCAGAGAAATACCATTACCAACACCTCTTTCCGTAATCTGTTCTCCGAGCCACATCAGAAATACTGTACCTGACATAAAGGTCAGAGCACTTAAAAGCCGAAAAGACCATCCGGGCTCTGCTACGACCGGAGCACCACCCGGTGATGTCAGGCTCTCAAGAGTAATAGCTATTCCAAGCCCCTGAATAACACTCAGGCCCACTGTACCATACCTGGTATACTGGCTGATCTTTTTTCTTCCTGCCTCACCTTCCTTTTTTAAGGCCTCAAGGTGCGGGATGGCTACTGTAAGAAGCTGAATAATGATGGACGCGCTGATGTAAGGCATTATGCCCAAAGACAAAATGGACATATTTTCAAGAGCTCCACCAGAAAACATATTGAACATGCCAAATAGCGTCCCCTGGGCACGATCGAAAAAAGACGCCATGGCCGCGACATCAATACCAGGAGTAGGGATCTGGACTCCAATCCGATATACAGCCAGCATAAGCAACGTAAAACCAATGCGTTTACGCAGCTCGGGAATTTGGCCGATTCCCCCTAATCCCTTAAACAATATTTGCCTCCTGGCCCCGGTCTGAAACGATCTCTACCCGTCCACCAGCAGTTTCTATTTTATTTTTTGCAGTTTTGCTAATCGAGTGGGCACGAACCGTTACCGGCCGCTGTATCTCTCCGTCACCTAATATTTTAAGGAGATGATTGCGCTTACCTACTAGCCCCATTGCTTTTAAAACAGCAAGATCCACCACTCCTTCATGCCTGATCTCTGCCAGATTACCAATGTTCAATACGCCGTAGACCTTTCTGAAACGGTTCTTGAAACCCCGTTTAGGGAGCTTCCTATACAACGGCATTTGACCGCCTTCGAATCCTGGACGAATATTACCGCCGGATCGGGATTTTTGGCCATTTTCACCCCGGCAAGCCGTTTTCCCATGTCCAGACCCCGGTCCTCGTCCAACGCGTTTTTTCCTGCGTTTGGACCCTGGATCAGGTCTTAATGAATCCAATGTAATCATATGGGCTCCTAATAAATAAATTTAGGAATTGAGGAATTATAATTAAAAAAATTACCTTCTATTCCTAAATTTTTCAATCTCTCGATTCCCTATTCTACGGTTCTGCCCCGGCACTTTGCCCTGGATACTGAAATACGTAGGGCTTCCAGACCATTAAATGTGGCATGCATTACATTGTGTGGATTTTTGGAGCCAAGGCACTTTGTCAATATATCCTGAATTCCCGCTGCCTCCATAATCGCCCTTACTACAGCGCCAGCTATGACTCCCGTACCAGGTGACGCAGGTTTCAACAAAACCCTACCAGCGCCAAAATGACCGATCACTTCGTGGGGTATAGTTTTGCTTACCATCGGTATCATGGCCATAGATTTGGTGGCCTTTTCACGTGCTTTTCTGAGGGCCTCAGGAACTTCTCTGGCCTTTCCCATAGCAAAACCAACTTTGCCGGCCCCATCACCTACCACCGAAAGAGCGCTGAAGCTGAAGCGTCTTCCCCCTTTGACTACCTTAGCCACCCTATTAATATAGACTACTTTTTCTATCAGTTCTTGTTCGTTATCTATATGGTTTTTCTGCAACGTCACCCCCCCTTACAGCAGCTACCTACTATAATTCAGAATTCAAGGCCGACTTCTCTTGCCGCATCAGCAAGAGCCCTGACTCGGCCATGATATAGATATCCGCCACGATCAAATGCCACGGCATTTACACCCTTTTGCTTAGCTCTTTGGGCAATAATCCGGCCGACCTCTTTAGCCACAGCTTTTTTGTCTTCAAGATCGCCTGCCTTGCTTTTGATCTCAGGAATCAAGGAAGAAGCAGCCGCGATTGTGATACCTTTTTTATCATCAATAATCTGAGCGTATATGTGTTTACTACTCCGGAAAACTGCCATCCGCGGGCGCTCTGCTGTCCCTGATATATGCTTTCGTATGTGCTGTTTACGCCTTAAACGCGCTTTCAGCCTAGGGTTAGTCTTTGCCATAATTACTTCCATATGCACTATTGCTAATGGTTCTGAAATCCATAACTACTATGCAGCAGTCTTTCCAGCTTTGCGGATTATCCGTTCATCCGCATACCTGATTCCCTTGCCTTTATAGGGCTCTGGAGGCCTAAGGGATCGGATTCTGGAAGCAGTAAGTCCCAAAAGTTCCTTATCATATCCCTCCAGGATTACCCGAATTTCCTTTTGCCGCTCTACCCGAGCCTTGATTCCTTCCGGAAGAGGAAACTCTATTGAATGAGAATGGCCAACGTTAAAAACCAGCTCATTTTCCTTCTCCTCAATTTTATAACCAACTCCTATTACCAGAAGCTCCCGCGTAAATCCTTTTGTGACCCCAACAACCATGTTGTTTATAAGTGTGCGAAACAACCCATGTATTGAGCGACTCAGCCTTGTATCGTCAGCTCTCTTAACTACCAGGCATTCACCATCTTTTTCAACACTTGTCAGGGGATGTATTTCCCTGCTCAAGGCACCCTTGGGACCCTGAACAGTAATAATACTTCCATTTATGGTAACATTGGCCTCTGAAGGGACATTTATGGGTTTTTTACCGATTCGAGACATGAAAAGCTCCAGATTACCAAATGGCGCAGATAACTTCTCCGCCTAAGTTATTTTGCCTGGCCTCGACATCAGTCATGATGCCCTTTGATGTAGAAATTACTGCTGTGCCAAGCCCAGATCTTATTTTTGGAATTGTGTCTTTTTTACAATATGCCCGACACCCAGGTGTACTAATTCGCTTTAATCCGAGAATAATAGGCTGCCCATCAGAGTATCTCAGAAACAAACAAAGAATTTTCTGTTGTTTATCTTTGAAAATACGAAAGTTGCTTATATAGCCTTCTTTCTTAAGTATTTTTGCAATTCCTACCTTTATATTAGAGGAAGGAATATCAACCCTGTCATGCCTTGCTTTATTGGCATTCCTGAGCCGTGTAAGCATATCCGCTACAGGATCAGTCATAGACATATTCAAGCTCTCCCAAATGTATGGAGTTTTATAACTACCAGCTGGCTTTGGTTACCCCGGGGATTACTCCCTGAGATGCCATTTTTCTGAAGCATATTCTGCATAAGCCAAATTTCCTGATAAAGGCACGTGGACGGCCACAAACCGGACATCTATTATATTTTCTGACACCAAACTTGGGTTTCCTCTGTGCCTTATTTATCAATGCTTTTTTAGCCAAAGGTCCCTCCTCAATGAACTTTACTTACGAAACGGCATACCTAAAGTATCCAACAAATGCCGAGATTCATCATCGGTTTCAGCACTTGTAACTATCGTCACATTCATTCCCTTGATCTTGTCTATTTTGTCATAGTCGATTTCCGGAAATATAATCTGTTCCTTAATGCCCAAGGTGTAATTACCTTTTCCATCAAAAGCCTTTGGCGATACGCCCCTAAAGTCCCTGATCCGGGGAATAGCAATGTTAATAAGCTTTGTAAGAAAATCATACATTCTTTGCCTTCTAAGGGTCACACGGCATCCTATGGGCGTTCCTTCTCTCAACTTAAAGGCTGCGATTGATTTCTTGGCCTTGGTGATTACCGGTTTTTGTCCGGAAATAAGGGTTAATTCCTCAACCGCAGAATCTAATATTTTTGGATTTTCAATTGCTTCACCAAGACCCATATTTAAAATCACTTTTTCGATTTTGGGCACTTGGTGCAAATTCTTATATCCAAAATGTTCCATTAATTTCGGAACACATTCTTTCTGATATCTCTCTTCTAAGAGAACCATGCCTACATGCCTCCACAAGGCCTACTTTTTTTCTGTCTGGATGACCTCTCCGCATTTTTTACAGACGCGGACTTTATTGCCATCTCCCAGGATCTTCCTGGATATTCGTGCTGACTCAGTACATTTGGGGCAGATTAACATAAGATTAGATAAGTGAATAGATGCTTCCTTCTCTAAAATGCCGCCACCTGTACCAGCCCCTGGACGTGTATGGCGCTTGACTATCTGTGCGCCCTCAACAAGTGCTCTTCCCTTTGCTGGCAAGATTGAGAGAATTTTGCCGACCTTACCCTTATCTCGGCCACTCTTAACCATTACCCGGTCATTTTTTCTCAGATATGTCTTTACGGTCTTCATTGACCAGGTCTCCTTGGACTAAAGTACCTCGGGTGCTAGCGATATTATCTTCATGTAACGCTTTGCCCTTAATTCCCTGGCCACCGGTCCGAAAATTCGAGTACCAACCGGCTCTCCATTTTGATTTATCAAAACCGCTGCGTTTTCGTCGAACCGTATCCAAGAACCATCAACTCTGGATATCTCCTTCTTGGTCCGTACTACAACGACTTTAACTACTTCACCTTTTTTTACTTTGGAATTTGGTATAGCCTCCTTGACCGAAGCGACTACCGTATCCCCTATACTCGCAACACGTCTGCGAGTTCCGCCCAAAACCCGAATACAACACACGCGTTTTGCACCAGAATTATCGGCGACATTTAATAATGTTTCTTGCTGGATCATGATATGATCCTTTCCTTTCTTTTTCTGTTCTAGAGAGCTTTTTCAAGAATTCCTTTAACGACCCAACGTTTGCGTCGACTCAAAGGACGATACTCTTCTATTAGAATTTTGTCGCCTATTTTGCAGCTATTTTCTACATCATGGGCCATATACTTCTTTTGCCGCTGTATATACTTCCCATACATTGGATGCTGTACTCGCCGTAGAACCTTAACAACCACTGTTTTTTCCATCTTGTCACTGGCAACAGTGCCAGTAAGTGTTCTACGTGCTTTCTTGTCGGCATTCATGCCCTGCTCCATTGTTAGATCTCAGAATCAATAACTTTCTCTGCCCGTACTGTTTTAGCTCTTGCTATTGAACGTCTCACAGCACGAATCCTCATTATGTTTTCCAATTGGTGAGTGGCTTGCTGAAAACGAAGATTAAAAAGCTCCTGTCGAAGATCCTTTTCTTTCTGTTGAATTTCTTCTATGCTCAGTTCCCTGAGTGAATCAGCTATGCTCATGGCATTTCACTCCTAGCGACAATCTTAGTAGCAATGGGTAATTTGAATTGTGCCAGTCTTAAAGCCGCTCTGGCGGAAACTTCATCTACACCCTCCATCTCGTAAAGCATCCTGCCTGGCTTTACAAGTGCAACCCATGAGTCCATTGCGCCCTTACCCTTACCCATTCTGGTCTCTGCAGGCTTACTGGTGATAGGCTTGTCTGGAAATATTCGTATCCATATTTTTCCACCACGCTTGACGCGTCTTGTAATAGCTATCCGAGCGGCCTCTATCTGCTCGGCTGTGATCCTGCCACGGCCGATAGCCTTAAGGCCGTAATCACCAAAAGACAGGCTGTTTCCGCGTTGTGCCATGCCTTTTATGCGGCCTTTCTGTTGCTTGCGATATTTGACTTTCTTTGGGCTAAGCATTTACTTCTCTCCAGCAGGAACGCACTAATACCATCTACTATATTGCCATTGCCGCGACTTCAGACTCTTTGTCAGGCAAGACTTCTCCCTTGAACACCCATACTTTGACACCAATTACTCCATAAGTAGTCATTGCCTCAGCCACGCCGTAATCAATGTCAGCCCGAAGGGTGTGTAGCGGGACTCTGCCATCCAGATACCACTCAGTACGGCACATCTCAGCGCCACCCAAACGGCCGGCACTAGCAATCCTTATACCTTGTGCGCCAAACTTGCGTGCCATACTGATAGCCCTCTTCATGGCCCTCCGGAAGGAAATGCGCCGCACAAGCTGCCCCGCAACGTTTTCAGCTACCAGCTGTGCATCTATTTCCGGTCTTCGGACTTCTGTGATGTCAATCGATATCCGCCGTCTGACCATCTTTTCCAAAGACCGCTTCAGGCTCTCGATTTCCACACCTTTTTTACCAATAATTATTCCAGGACGCGCCGTGAATATGCGGATACGTAATCTCTGCGCAGCCCTTTCTATCTCAATTTTGGATATTCCTGCATGGTAGACCCGATTTTTAATGAATTTTCTGACCTTGTAGTCCTCAAGGATCAGATCGGAATAGTCCTTTTCAGCAAACCAGCGCGAGTCCCATGTACGCGTTATTTGTAGCCTGAGGCCGATTGGGTTTACTTTCTGGCCCAAGGTATCCTCCTAATTTTCCTATTCATATTAATTTATCCTTCGTCCAATACTATCGTTATGTGAGAAAAACGATGTTGTATTCTGTAGGCCCTGCCCATTGCCCTAGGATGAAATCTCTTCAGCTGAGGGCCTTGATCGACCATAATTTTTTTAATGTACAGAATGTCCACATCAATATTTGGATTTTGATCCGCATTGGCCAAAGCTGATTCAAGTACCTTTTTAATCAACCTTGCGCCCTTTTTGGGCATGAAACTGAGGATCTGCAAGGCCCCTCCCACAGATTTGCCGCGAATTACATCGGCAACTAGGCGAGTCTTTTGTGGAGAAATTCTTAAGTATTTGGCAACTGCCCTGGCTTCCATTAGTGCAATGCCCTCTCTTACTTTTTCCGAATCTTGGATTTTTTATCAATAGTGTGGCCGTAATAGGTGCGGGTTGGCGAAAACTCGCCAAGCTTGTGCCCAACCATATTTTCAGTAATAAATACAGGGATAAATTTCCTGCCATTGTGTACGGCAAAGGTGAGCCCTACCATGTCAGGAACAATCATGGATCGTCTAGACCAAGTCTTAATGACACGCCTGTCTTTAGTCTCAATGGCCTTAAGAACTTTTCCCATCAGGTGATCATCAACAAAAGGACCTTTTTTTACCGACCTTGGCACCTGTTTTCTCCTATTTTCTAGAACTTAGCGCCCTTGGGGCGAATTTAAAAAATCTGTGACGCTGATTTCACTGATTACACCACCTAATCAGTGGTCATCCGTGTAATCTGTGTCCAAAAATGAAACTGCCTATATTATAAAAATAAAATGCCTTCAATCCCTGAATTTCTGAATTTTCCAAAAACTACTTCTTTTTGTACCTTTTTCTTACTATGAAGGCATCGCTGGGCTTCTTCTTTTTTCTTGTGCGATATCCCTTCGCCGGCATTCCCCATGGACTGCAGGGATGTCTGCCGCCGGAAGATTTTCCCTCACCACCACCCATGGGATGGTCAACAGGATTCATGGCTACCCCACGCACCCTCGGACGTCTTCCAAGCCAGCGGTTTCTGCCGGCCTTACCAATTTTGACATTTTCATGATCGAGATTTCCTACCTGACCAACAGTAGCCTTGCAGGTATTAAGAAACATTCTTACTTCTCCACTTGGAAGGCGCAGCTGTATGTATTTGCCTTCCTTGGCCATTACCTGAGCTGAAGCACCGGCACTCCTAACTATCTGTCCTCCCTTACCCGGGCGCAACTCAATGTTATGGACCTGAGTACCCAAGGGAATATTCTTTAAGGGCAAGCAATTCCCGGGGTGTAAGTCCGCTACGTCGTCAGAAATAACGAAATCGCCGACCTTGAGTCCCAAAGGAGCCAGAATATATCTCTTTTCCCCGTCAAGATAATTCAGCAGAGCGATCCGGGAAGACCTGTTGGGATCATACTCTATAGCAGCCACTTTTGCAGGAATACCGAGTTTATGTCTACGAAAATCTATTGTCCTGTATTTACGTTTGTGCCCGCCGCCTCTATGCCTGGCAGTAACCCTCCCGTAGACATTTCTCCCGCCACTGCGCTTAAGAGGCTCAACCAATGATTTCTCCGGGGCCTTGTCGCTGATTTCACTGTTTACCAATACAGTCATGCCGCGTCTGGCCGGAGATGTTGGCTTGTATTTTTTAATTGGCATTATACACCCTCAAAAAACTCGATACTTTCGCCAGGATATAGTCTTACAACGGCCTTTTTAATACCGGAACGCTTACCTGTAAACCGGCCGACTCTTTTGGGCTTGCCTTTGACCTTGATGGTTTGAACAGACAGCACTTTCACTTTAAAGATCTTTTCCACCGCAGTTTTAATTTCAATCTTATTTGCCTTTTGATCCACCTTGAAGACTAACTGATTTGCCATCTCTTTCTGTAAAGTGGCTTTCTCGGTAATCAGCGGAGCCTTTATCACCGAATACAGTTCCTTCATGGCTTCAGCCTCTCCTCGATCACTCCAACGGCAGGTTCCTTGATTATCAAATATTTGTATTTCAATAAATCGTACACATTAATGCCTTTCAAAGGCAGAATCTTAACATTAGGAATATTCCGTGTGGATAGTTCCAGAGTCTGATCAGGAGTGTCGGTCACTATTACGGCCTTCTTTATATCAAAACGGTCAAGCAGAACTTTCATGTCTTTGGTTTTTATTTGCTCCAAGCCAAAATCCCTTAGCACCAAAAGACTATCGCCCTCAATCTTTGTACTCAAAGCCATTCTCAGCGCCATACGGCGGACCTTTTTAGGCAAGCTAAAGCTATAATCCCTTGGCTTCGGCCCAAATACCGAGCCACCTCGTTTCCACAAAGGCGACTTATTGCTGCCTGCACGAGCCCGACCAGTCCCCTTCTGACGGTAGGGTTTCTTGCCACTTCCACTGACTTCACCCCGCGTTTTGACGCAAGCAGTGCCGGCCCGTTTTTTTGCCAACTGCCACTTGACCACTTGGTGAAGTACACCTTCCTTCGGTGTCACGCCAAAAACCGTATCGCTCACCGTAAGCTCACCGACTTTTTCTTTCTGTGCGTTATAAACTGCCAGGGTTGTCATGGATTGCCCGGTCTCCTCTATTTTAATCGCACACATATAAGTTGATTAATAGCACCCGGGATACCCCCCTTAACCAGCAGCAGGTTCTCATCAGGTCGCACCTCAACAACCATGGAATTCTTTACCGTAACACGATTGCCTCCCATGCGGCCGGGCATCTTTTTGCCCTTGATGACCCTGGATGGAGTAGCACTTTGTCCCACGGAGCCTACGGCTCTATGATGTTTGGATCCATGGCCCATAGGACCTTTAGAGACTCCGTAACGTTTTACCGTTCCGGAAAAACCGCGACCCTTGCTCACTCCGGCTATGTCTACTAGCTGGCTGAATTCCATATCCTTCAATGTGAGGACCTGGCCTACATCAAAGGCATCAGGATCCTCTACTGATATCTCCCTAATATAGCGAAAACCATGGGACAACCCTGCTTTTTTTACAAGGCCCTGTTCCGGAAGTATCAGCCTGCTTAAAGGCTTTGGAGAAAACCCGAATTGCAAGGCGTTATAGCCCTCTCTCTTCACGGTCTTCTTTTGAAGCACGGTACAGGGACCAACCTCCAGCACCGTAACCGGGACAACCCGACCATCCTCAGAAAAGACCTGAGTCATTCCCACCTTGCGGCCCATCATGCCTGTTAATTTCGACATTGCTGTTCTCGTCTTTATTCCTATAGCTTAATTTCAACATCTACACCGGCAGACAACTCTAACTTCATCAAGGCATCTATTGTCTGTTGTGTGGGCTCCAGGATATCTACAAGTCTTCTGTGGGTACGGACCTCAAACTGCTCCCTTGACTTCTTGTCTACATGAGGAGAACGCAAAACCGTAAAGCGTTTAATCGAAGTAGGTAGCGGGATTGGCCCGCCAAGACGGGCTCCGGTCCGTTTTACCGTATCTACGATTTCACCTACAGACTGATCAAGCTGCTTGTGATCGTATGCCTTAAGACGAATCCTTATTCTCTGGGTTGGGATCATCATCCCCTCATTCCTCAATTCTACGCTAATTGGTGAATATAACTATTCTATGATTTTGGTTACCACGCCAGCCCCGACTGTACGGCCACCTTCGCGGATCGCAAATCGAACTCCCTCTTCCATGGCTATGGGCTGAATCATCGAAACCTCAAAAGT
>JAFDDO010000223.1 GCA_019310825.1 Deltaproteobacteria bacterium
CAGCCTAAGCCTTGCTGCAGTTTTCTCTATCTTTTTTATATGTTTTTGAAATCGATTAGTCTCCTTACCGGAAAATATTTTCAAATCATCTTGAAACAGGGTAGGAGTATAGTCCAGGTTTGTGGCCACTACCTCCTGTACACCAATGCCCTTTGCAATGCGAAGGAATTCTGGCAATTCGCCTAGGTTGGTTTTTGTCATTATGTATGAAAAATGTATCCTGGGCATTTCAGCCTTTATTTTCTTTTTGTAATTGCTTAACCACGTTACATTTTCAAATATGGTTTTAAGGTCTGATCCGGTCCTGATAAATCCATGAGTTCCTTGCGATGCACCTGCAACAGAAATAGTAACAATATCAATCCCTTCTGCAACAAGCCTTTTTGAATTTTCACTATTCAAAGCCTGCCCATTTGTTGTAATGCTCACCTTACAACCAGCGGACTTGGCAATTTTCACCATTTCAAACAAATTCGGGTGAAGAAGTGGTTCGCCCCAGCCCTGAAGGTGCACATATCTTGCCTTTTGAAAGTACCTGCTGATTTTCATGTAGCTTGAAATGGGCATATCTCTCGATTCCCACTCTTTTAAAAAGCATGCTCTGGGACACACAACACACCGTAGCTGACATCTTGATGTAGGCTCAATCTGAAAGGCCCAAAAAGCCCTTTTTTTTTGTTTGAAATCCTCTATGTATTTTTGGGCCAATTTGATCAAAGCAGTTTATCTCCTGACTCGTAATAATATTACATAATATATTGACTTTTATCTAAAATAATATATATATTTTTTGTGAAATTACTATATTATTTGAGGCCTAATTAAATATGTTTATGTTGTCAAAGAAGAAGTCTGATAAGACAATAACGTGTAATGATTGTAAGTTTTTCAATAATGATCCAAAAAAATTAGAATTATTATTCCCTGGCATTCTTATACTATCTTCTTTCTATTCATCATCTAGGGGTGATGCAGGTATATGTAACTATCATGATTTATTCCTTTTACCTGGCAGAATATGTGAACAATTCAAAAGTAAAAGTGTCCAATCTTTATTGGATACCTCCCAAAATAATTCTCACATTAAATTGCACCACTCATTGATAAGGAATGGCCAGCAGGGCGTCCTGCCTTCTGCAAAATCAGCCAAGGAACCTCGTTCATCTCAAGAACCGGATTCCGGTTCCAACCGTGCCTAACGCCATACAACTAACCCCAAGAACTTGGAAATAAAGGGAGGAGGAATAGCTTATGAAGAAATGGTACTGTGTGGTTTTTTTTGTGTTTTTTTTGTTCGGTGGTGTGGTTAACAGCTTTGCCGAGCTGACTGCTGAGGAATTGCTTCAAGTGCTTATTGAAAAAGGAATCGTTACTGAGGATGATATTGTTAAAATAAAGGAAGGACGGATAGAGGAAATCGAGGAAGAGTGGAAACCATCTCCTCATGAAAAAGAGTTTGTTGTTAAAAGCGCCCGTAAACCTATCAGTTCCAACTTTAAGGGACGTGTACAGGCACGGTACACTCATATTGAAAATGGCGATCTAGATAAAGTGACTCATCAGAAGGCATTTGATGACTCTGAATTCGACGGATTTTCTATACGCCGTGTTCGTCTCCGCTGGTACGGCGACGTTACTGACCGGTGGGGATACCATGTGCAGCTCAGTGTGGACGGCGATCAAAACGAAGACAAGATAGATCCTGAAACGCCGGATTATGAACTTAAAAGGGAAGACATTGGCGTAAAACTCCAGGACGCATATTTTGTCTATAAGGCGCATCCTTTTGTCAACGTAAGGGTTGGGCAGTTTAAGTCGCGTTTTTCACCATCATATACTACGGCCGGACCGAAACTTTCGCTATGTGAACGCCCCCTTGTGATCGACAAGCTCGCCCGAAAGCGTGAAATCGGAATCAGCCTTGAGTCACCCAGACACGGTGAATGGGACGGGCGGACCCATGGAGCAAAAATCCACGACAAGCCGTTCTTTTACGCAATCGGTTTATACAACGGCAACTCATTCAATCATATGCGTAATGATAACGAAAATTTCATGGTTTCCGGCATGTTCCTTTGGCGACCATCACCACACTTTATTTTGGGCACAAGCTATGCCTACGATCAGACGGGCTATGATTATGAAACCACGGTTCTTGGCAAAGCAGAAGAAGTTAAAGTTGGCAATGATGACTATTATCTATATCCTATAAAGAACCACAAGGTTTCGGATAACATGCAGCTTTGGGATTTTAACTGCGCATTCGACTGGAAGCCGGTACACCTGCAGTTCGAATACATAACGCAAGATGGCGATGAGTCCAAACGTCAATACGGTTACGGAATACAGACACAGATAGACCTCACAGACAATTTCCAGCTCACTGCGCGATACGATGAGTTTGATCCGAATGTGGATGTTGACAATTCTTTAGACAGCCGTTGGTATACCGTGGGATACAATTGGTTTATTCACGGGCAAAATATCAAATGGCAGCTCAATTATTCGTTCAGGGAGGAGATGCACGGCGAGGACATCGACAATGATATCCTTGTTACGCATTTCCAGGTCCTATTTTAGCAATATCTCAAGATAGCTGTCGGGAAATAGAGGTCCAGCAGCCCACTGCTTAGGCCAGGAGGGCTACCTCTCTTCCCGGCCGTCTTATCAGAATAAAAGAGCGTATGCCTGT
>JAFDDO010000059.1 GCA_019310825.1 Deltaproteobacteria bacterium
ATACAGACCCTCCCCATTTACTCGGAAACATGATGATAGGGGGTTTACTGATGGTTTGGCTTTGCAGCCTTCTGGGCATTGGCCTTGGATGGGGGATCACCCTCCTGTCAGGGATACTTGGCAACTTGATTAACGCCTTGGTTCACGGGGAGGCCCATATTTCAATCGGATCTTCTACGGCCATTTTTGGTGCATTAGGTGTGATAATAGCACTTCAGACACTCAGCGCACGACGCATTTCTCTCAGAGACTGTGCGATTCCATTAGGAGCTGGCTTTGCACTCCTCGGATTCTTAGGCACCCACGGTGAGCATACGGATATTGGAGCACACCTTTTCGGCTTTATGTCAGGTCTGATCCTGGGACTAATCGCAGGACAACTGTTGAAGATCTCAGGTCTTCCTTCTCTTAAATCGGATCATTTTATAGGAATGATCACATGCCTTGTGCCAATCCTGGCCTGGCTTATAGCATTCCAACATTAAAATGCCTGTAAGCGTTCACAGGGTACCGCATCTGCTTTGTTGCCTGGCACTTGAAGTACAGGGAGTACGTCTGCGTACCCTCCGCCTCGCATCTGCAGCACCCTGTAAACGCTTACATTTGACTTAACCATTTTAGACACGGATTACACGGATGGCCATGAAGATGGAGTTTTTTCAGCGAAATCAGAGAATAAAAAAGAGGTCCGGCTGTGAATTTCACGGCCGGACCTCTGGTCGTCCTGATCTTATTTATTTTGTTAGTCTGTGAATACCACCTTTATATTACGCGGAGCGTTTGGTCGTAAATTATTCACCACTATGGTGACTGCTTGGCTCACCTCATGCCCATGATCGTCAGCAACAGTCAGTACTGCCTCATATGTAGCTTTCACAGTATAGTTGTGGGATGCAGGGAGGCTGGTAGTGAGTTTGCCATCGCCGAAGTCCAGGCTGTATGAAAGGTTATCATTGTCGTTATCCACGGCTGAACATGTGAAGGTCACTTTGCCGGGAGGATTGTCAAATTCTGTCGGATTTGCAGAGAAATCTAGAATTTCCGGTGGACTATTGGTAGCCACTTGTACTGTCACCGTGGCGGTCCCTGTTGCCCCGCCATCATCCGTTACGGTCAGAGTGAC
This sequence comes from Deltaproteobacteria bacterium, assembly GCA_019310825.1. Lineage (GTDB taxonomy): Bacteria > Desulfobacterota > Dissulfuribacteria > Dissulfuribacterales > UBA3076 > UBA3076. Next base: position 1,124 of record JAFDDO010000059.1, read on the forward strand.
TACGTGGTTACCGGAAATGTTGTAGATATGTTCCGCTTCAACTCCCACCTGGCTGGAATTATCACCAAAGTCCCAGTTATAACTTACTATGGACCCATCGTTATCACTTGAACCGCTTGCGTTCAGGATGACTGTTAGAGGCGCACAACCGCTCAAAGGCCCAGCATCTATAACGGCTACAGGTGCACTGTTTGCAGTCACACTGATCTCCACGCCGGTTGAATCCGTGGCTCCATGACCGTCTGTAACAGTGAGTGTTACGGTATAGGTGCCGACATCCTGATAAGTATGGGAGATTTGCGCGCCTTCACCGCCGGTACTGTCGCCAAAGTCCCAGTGATAATCTGCAATAGTACCGTCAGGATCCTGTGAGGCACCTCCATCAAAGCTCACAAGGAGTGGGGCCTGTCCGCTCATTGGTTCTGCAGACAGATTAGCGCTTGGCGGGAGGTTGATTGGCTCACTCGTCACAAAAGTTACAATGAGCTTCGGCCGCATAGTGCTATCGCTATTCTCGTTAGAGGCGAAGTTGCGGTTACTATCTGCACTTGCAGTTATGTCTGCATTGAGTAATAGCCCGTAGTTCTCCGTGGGCGTGGATACCCAGTACTGAACCATGTCAGGAACATCCCATGCCTTGTAATCATAGGTTCTATCCACTGAAACTATGCTCTCTTCAGAAGCTATGTCAGACTGCGCGAGTGAGATGTTATCGTCACCAGGCGTCCACCCGTTGGCACCATCATAGGTTGAACCGCTGCAGAGGGAAATGACAGGATCATAGTTTACGATACGGTGGACCGAAACGTCATAAGGATCGTCCCCTCCGTCCGCTTCCATGTCTGACATATAGAGTTGAACCATGGCCTCTCTTATCTCGGCATCATCTGGAATGGCTGAAAGATCCCACTTCATGATAATTGCATTCGCTGCCTTGTCTGTCGGCCAGGTGTATAGCCTGAGTGTTTCATTATCTGAATAGTTCTGATCGTTCAGATTGATAAAGGTATCTTCTACAGTACTTGGAAAATCGGCATCAGGGCCATCTCCAAACTGCCAGGTATATAGGTATCCCTGCCGCACCTCTATTACTGCTGTAGCGGAATCGACAGCACCCTTATCATCGGTTACTGCCAAAGTTACTGTATGGGAACCAGGTGTACTATAAGTGTGAGAAACGCTCGATCCGCTGCCAGTTGCTTCTTCACCAAAGTCCCAATCATATTCTACAATGCTGCCATCGCTATCAGATGACCCGCTTGCATCAAAATCTATAGCCAACGGTGCATAACCGCTGACCCTGCTTAGTACCATTGACGCCTCGGGAGGCTGGTTGGAAATGACCTCAATCTGTAGTGTCTCTGTATCTGAAGCCCCGACATTGTCTGTAACAGTCAGAATGACTATGTAAGTGCCCGGTGTATTATAGATGTGTGAAGAGGTGACACCAGTTGCAGAGGACCCGTCGCCAAATTGCCATGAATAAAGGACTATGTTCCCATCAGAATCTGAGGACAAGCCCGCATCCAGAATTACTTCAAAGGGAGCTATGCCGTGATTGGCATTTACCTGTATATCTGCATTGGGAGGGACAATTGGGGCTGCAATATACATGGAAACCTCAGAAGAGAATTCACTCTCCTGTCCGGATGCATCTACTGCCTTGACTGCAAAATAGTAGGTATTGCCGCCCTGCAAGCCGGTGATCTCACATGATGTCTGAGTAGAATTTACTGTGACGCAGTCTGTATAATTGCCACTGTTTATACCGTAAAATACCTTATATCCCTCAATATCAGGTTCCGGATTGGGGTCCCATGATATAGTAGCCATTCCCCCAATTGCCAGAATAGGGCAAAACATCATATATAATACGACGTAAAAACAAATGTTTTTAGTTTTCAACAAAAGTTTGCGCAAACTTTTTTGGACATTGGAATGTCCGCCCGAGAATTTACTTGCTCTGGATCTCATAGAAAACTCACTGAAATCGGCATGGGGCTCGCAATTATTGATACTCATAGTTACTACCTCCTACAGAATAATTACTCTTGATGCCGTACCTCATTGGCAAGGTCCGTACCATGGCAGTAATTATGGTCATGCATCACTCTTTGACCGGAAAACAAATTGCCGATTTAACTCACTGGTGGGAGCAGTGGCATACAGGTGAAAAGCAAATGCATATTATCTTTGCTGACTGGCAAAGCGTAATCATAGGTAGATATGTATAGCTATGTATACACTTGACATTGGTAATAGATGTTCCTAAACTGGTTACGTGAAGGTAAACTGGCAAGAAGGGAGGCTTTTCGTGAGGACAGTCAATGCACTGAAGATTAGGAACAATCTGGGAGAGGTTTTGGATCTACTTAACAACACAGGTGAGCCTATCCTGGTAAGCAAAGGGAGAAAACTCAGGGCCGTGCTCATCACACCAGAACAATTCAAAATAAGGTTCTTAGACTATCAGGCAGAGGAACGTAAGAGGCAACTACTTGAAACCATAAAGGGTTTGAGGCACGACAGTCTGGAAATAAAGGGGAGTGTTGAGGTGCTTCGAGAATTGCGGGGTTATGCAAAATGATCTGGATTGTCGATGCCTCGGTAGCTGTTCGGTGGTTTTTAAAGGATGAAAGCCATCCAAATGCCGATGCCGTTCTTCAAAGGCTTATTGAAGGCCCTGAATCTTTCGCCGTCCCGGAACTGTTTTGTTTTGAGGTCTATGCAGTATTATGTCGTGTCCATCCGTCAGCGCAGGATGTCTTTATCAAGGGGATGATTCCCCTTCTAAATAGTGGCATCTTCAGACAGCCTATGACAGAAAGCCTGGCCGTGCATGCAGCCCGCTTCGTGAAAAAAGGTCTTGCCGGATATGATGCCACTTATGCGGCTCTTGCTGCGGATATGAAAGGCAGGTGGCTCACATTTGACCAAAAGGCTCATGAGTGCTTGGTGAAAGAGCGAATTTCACATGACATCACAAAGAGGTTGCCGAAGAAATGGTGATGACCAGCATTTGGGAATAAATGGACAGACCCCCCCTTCTTTTTACTAAATCGGCCTCTCAAGACGCTCCAATATCTTTTCCGCAAAGGCCCAGACCTCATTCTTGTCCATCCGGGTCTTATAGGGTATGGGAGTCTCCCGACCGTAAAGCATCTTGTAGAACCGCTTAAGTCCTTCTGTATCCCTGGCATCCAGCTTGTCCGGGTTTATCTCCCCGCCCAAGAGTCCGGCATGGATCGGGGGTTTTAGTAGGCTCTTGATCAGCGGTAAGAGATAGTCCCATCCGCCGTGGACCTTTCCCTGCACAAAGACTCCTGTTGTGTCCATGGCGACTCCAAAGACCACGGTCTTTTTTCCTTTCAGCACATCCTTAAAGCGGTTCACATATTCCTGCACGGAAGGTAATATGTGGTGGTTGTAGATACCGGAACCTAGGATGACAAGATCTGCATCCGCAGGGTCCGGCATTGATTCAGCCTTATCCACAAGGCAACCACCGCCCAGTCTTTCCGCCAGCCATCTTCCGATTTCAAGGGTGGAACCGTACTTGCTCGAGCATACGATTAAAGTTTTCATGATTGTCCTCCGATATGATAAGTCTTGCTGGGTTTAAACCCGGATTATGCAGTTGCTGAGTTTGCCGAAGATGTGAGGCAGAGGGTGCGTAGACGTACTTTGGTACTTCAAGCGCCCGGCAACAACGCAGATTCGGTGAAATTGGCAACTGCATAATTCGGGTTAAAGTGCCATGGAACCAGGCTGGGCATTTTCCTGATGATAGTGCTGGAAATAATCAATAAAGAACTGGGCCAGGTTGACATTCCAGAACTCCCCTGCCACTGTGAGCTCAATCCATCCGTCCCCCTGACGTTGTATCAGGCCAGTCTGCTCCCATTGCTCAAGGAGTGGGGAAAAGATTGCCTCTAGATCAAAACCGTGCTGTTTCCCTAGGGCAGCGAGATCCACTTTGCCATTTTCCATCTGTCCGACAAGGTTTCTAAAAAGAGGGGAGTGGGCCGGCAGGAGAATGGCCGTGGCCAATGGTTTTTCTCCTGCATTGACACGCTTGTAGTAGGTCTTCAGATTCCCCTCTTGGAAAAAATAGTGGCCGTTAAGACGCCCTCCTGCACCACAGCCCAGGGGGATGCAGGTGGCCCCGTAGCGGATAAAGGTATTGTAACGGTTGCGCTCCCTGGGAGTGCGGCCCCAATGGGACATGGAGAGGCGTCTGAAACGAGCTGCGGTCATCATCTCTCTGCCCTTTAAAAACATCTCTGCCTGGGTAGGGATGTCAGCAGACGGCGGGAGCTTACCCTTATTTACAGCCCGACTCAGAGGGCTGCCCTTAAAAACATTCAATTGGTAAAGATCGGCGCCATCCAGCTTTGTCTCTTCAATCAGGGTCCTCAAGTCATCTTCCCAGACAGCCATGGTCTGGCCTGGGAGCCCGTAAATGAGGTCAATAATTGCGGCCCCATTATCCAGATCAGTCAAGGTAGCTAGCATTTTCAGAACCTCTGTCCTGTCCGCTATACGTCCAACGTCCTGCCGGACCTTGGTATTAAAGCTTTGGACACCGATGGAAAAACGGTTTGCACCTCCGGCCACGCAGGCCCGCATCTTTTTTTCTCCGAAATCGGCCACCCTGCCTTCCACAGTGATTTCGCAGTCGTTGGCCAGGGGAAACAGGCGGCAAACAGCCTCGATCAGCCGCTTTAGGTCCTCGGCATCCAAAGCCGTAGGTGTCCCGCCTCCCAGATAGACCGCATGTATGGGGTTGCTGGTCACGGCCGGAAGCCCCGAGACCTGCTCTATCTCTTTGAGAAGGGCATCAGTGTAACGGGCGCTGTCGCCCTGGCGCAAGGTACGCATGAAGAAGCCGCAATAGAGACATTGTTTCTGGCAGAAGGGAACATGGATATAGACTGCCCTTCGAGAAGAGCTGTCAGGCTTAGCACAAAGTGCCTGCCAGGTAGGCAAGGCCTCTTCAGTAGGAAGTGGTTGTCCTCCGGCCCCGGCATGAACTGAGACCTTGCGGTCAAAGGCGTACTTCAGTGGGTCCACCCCTTCTCTGGCAAAGAATCTGTTTGGATATTGAGAGATAGGGACCAAGGCCTTACTGTTCGCTTCTTCCTTGTTGACAGTAAAATCCGTTGATTTCTTCCCGTGTTTTCCTATGAGATTTCTTTTGGCATCTTTAAGAAGCTCAGGGGTGATGATCTTCCGCCCCAAGGACCTGGCATAGGCCTCTATTCCCTTTTTGGCCACGGGTCTCACAAAAGGCGGTACTGCCTCAAATGCCTTCTTTGCCTCTTTCGTCCATTTCATAAATCCCGTTTCCTGTTCTCAGTTCTTGTATTTTGTGAAATCCTTGACCAGCTGTGGGGATAGAGCTCCCATCGGCCAGTTTGCAAACCACCCAGATCCGAAGCATGAAAAGGGACCACTTACCGTCGGCGTATAGTGGGCCTTGTTTATCATAGTCATGGCTAAAGTTCCACAGTTGGAAAAACGATTGAGAAAATATTCAACATACTGAAAAAATAACAAAAATGATTGAAAAAGCATCTCCAATTTAGTATAAATAACTTAAACTTAGAGATTCCGAAGATCAATATGGACTATTTTACTGGGTGTCCTCTAGCAAGGGCCTATAGAGGGGGTCACCTATCAGTATCATTTGCCAGGAGAGCACCGGGCAACTTAGAAAGTACGCCTCAACTAAAGTAAGATGTTTACTAAAGAAAAAACGGAAAAAGGTCTCCGGTAGTGGAAATGCCTGGAGATAGGGCTCAGCTACAGGACCTATCGTTGCAGCTACCCCATCTTGCAAAAGCATTTTGCACCAGCCATTTCCATGTCCCCGCAGCGTCAGGCACTCACCGCTGGCTATATGATAGGCCACAGCGCCACGCACCCAGGTAAATGCATCCACATAATGCATCAGGCTGTACCAACCACAGTACAGGGCCGCTTGAGGACATGAATTTTTTGGGAAGAGCCCTGACTTCCTGTCGATAACTACCTCCAGACACCCCTGTGATCTGACAAACCTCGCAGCTCTGCGTAGCGACCAATCACAATACTCGTATGCCGAAAGATCCTGTAAAGGCAGTTTCGGATAACGGCAATCAAAATACGCAACACCCTGAAGGCCCTTGTTCTCAGCAAATAGCGTGTCATCAATCATACGACGGACTGTCATAGGGTCAGGACCATCAAGGCGGGCGACCATCATAACGTCGGAGGGCTGATACTCTTTTTTCCCGGAATGATAACCCACATAAAGGGGATTGATTATCCATCCGGACAGGGGAACTGCTTTTTTGAGGACCAGAGTGAGTTCGGAATCCACGGCTGCAAGCTCTTCACTGGGCTCGATCATTTGGAAACCTTCAGTCCATTTCCGCCACAGCTTCTTATGTTTCTGCCTCCGGAAAACTCTTTTGGTCTTTTCGACCATCAGTTTTTCCATCGCGGTTTGTTTTTTCTCTATTGCCCGATATTCCAGACGCTCAGCTCCGTTCATAGAAAACGCCTGAACACGTAAGGGAATCTCGTAGGTCATGAGTATGCAACGAATGTCAAGAGACTGTTCGTTGGATTGAATAAATTCCCTGATCGGTTGCGCAAGCTCCTTTTCATATATCTCTCTTGAACAGGTATCCCGTGTCGGGAGGGAGACCAGAAGCAAATTGGATCGTGGAATGTTGCGTCTTTTCATGTAGTAGCCGGCAAGATCAGGGCCACTGGCACTTTCTCGGTTGGCTACAACCAGAATCTCATCCGGCCGGAGTCCAAGCGCGAACTGAGGAGTCAAAAATACAAAACCAAGCCAGAAAGCGAAATAAAAGGCAACTCTAGACCTGAGGTAATTCAATATAATTGGCCTGATTATCAGCATTATCCGTAATTAGCGCTTGGCCGAAAAACTCCGTCTTTTCGGTCAAATTCGAAATTCGAAACAATGACAAAAACATCAAATTCTCGGCATCCTTTATATAGGCACAAAAACAGCTTACACTTTTTCGATTTAGCCGCAATGTCATGAGACAGAAAGCAGGGGCGATTGGTCGTTGTGATTTCACAGAAAAATTATCAGGTATGAATATATTTAAAATGTTATCTTGATCTGAATGAGAAGTTGTATTGGTTTAAAAATCAAGGTTTTATAGGGGTGGGGCCTCCCTGCTTTCTTTTTTTCGCAGAGCTTGTAGAATGCCACACAATTATTCACTCAACCGGATCTTGAAAACCGCCGCTTCCCTATGGCTTTCAAAATAGATCAGTTCCACGTTCGGCAAGATAAAAAATGAGATCAATCGAGAAAAGCTATCAACGTATCACGGATCAGCAACGTTCATTCGATATTAGTTCAGATGAGAAGGCCGCCTTTGTATATCAATATTATGATATCGACTCCGGGAGTCGAATTTCAAGTAGCATGGGAGCATAGAAAGGAATAGCTCCCAAACCCATAACCCTCAACACACCCAGTATTATGAACGATTTGTCAGATAAAAAATGGCGCTGCATTGAGCTTCCTGCCACAGAGTATAGAAAGGCATGGAGCCTGCAAAGCAATCTTGTGGCCGCGAGAAAAGATAAAAGCATTGATACAGATATTGTCTTGTTATTGGAACATTTTCCGGTTTTCACACTTGGCAGTAACAGCGGGTTGAAAAACCTGACGGTATCTAAAAAATTTCTGGAAAAAGCAGGTATTCCCTTAATCCGGGTGGAGCGAGGCGGCGACATCACTTATCACGGACCCGGCCAACTCGTCATGTATATCATCATTGATCTCCATGCTGCCAGGCTGTCAGTTCTCGATTATATTGAAAAACTCGAAGAAGTCATGATCAAGGCCGCTCAGGACTGGGGAATCAGGGCTCAAAGAAATTCTGCAAACAGGGGCGTATGGATCAGCAAGAAGAAGCTTGGAAGTGTCGGGATAGCTATCCGCCGGGGAGTCAGCTTTCACGGCATGGCACTCAATATCAATCTTTCCCTGGAGCCTTTTGGCTGGATAAATCCATGCGGTCTTCAGAAAATGGCCATGACATCCATGGAGCAGGAGCTTTCACGTAAAGTACCCATGAATCAAGTGCGCGAGGCTGTCAAACACCACCTTGAAGCGGTCTTTGGTGTCGATCTTGTGATGACAGGCCTGTCAGAACTGCAGGGACTTCAATACAATAGCCACAGACCCACACGGACACACACAGACTTTTCGCCTGCGGACTTAGCAGGGGGAAATAGCCATCTTGGAAATCAAAGCGATTGCTTCGTTGCAAAAAATTTATGAAGCCCAGTTGCTCAACTAACTCAAGACTACGGGATATAAAATTGGTCTTTTGGTCAATTTTGCGCATCCGAGAGCAGAAATTAGGCAATTCATTTTCTAACTGTGGAGGAGACATCATTTTTTCTTTGCTGCCATCGGCAGAGAAAAAATGTCTGTGTCAGTTTGTGTCAGTCTGTGGCTAATCAAAATCCGAAAATGCTATCCCCGAAACCCCATTGGTTAAAGCGCAAGCTTCCAACCGGGCCTGAATATGAAAGCGTCAGGGGCCTGCTCAAGAAAAGCAGGCTTTACACGGTTTGTCAGGAAGCCAAATGCCCGAATATCTGGGAATGTTTCTCTCAAAGGACCGCAACCTTTCTTATTATGGGACGCTATTGTACCCGCAACTGTCGTTTTTGCGCAATAACACATGAACCAACAGTTCCCATTGATCCCGGAGAACCAGTTAGGGTGGCCGATGCCGCACAAAGCATGGAATTGAGCTATGTGGTCATTACCTCAGTCACACGTGATGATTTACCTGACGGCGGAGCCGTTCATTTTGCAAAAACAATTAGAGAAATCCGCAGAAGATCGCAGGATACATTCGTGGAGGTTTTAATACCTGATTTTCAGGGAGATTTTAATGCGCTTCAGGTGGTTGTGAAGGCTCAACCCAATGTCTTAAATCATAATCTTGAAACCATTCCGCGTCTCTATCCCTCAGTCCGGCCAGGAGCCATCTACCGTCGCTCACTTGATTTGCTGAAGCAGGCCAAGCAAATTCATCCCACAATTCCGACCAAGTCGGGCCTTATGCTCGGCCTGGGGGAAACCTCTGAAGAAATCGAAAAAACGCTGCGAAACCTTCTCGATTCGGGATGCAGCATCTTGACGCTGGGTCAATATCTTCAGCCTACAAGAGAACACTTATCAGTTAAGCGCTATATTACTCCTGAAGAATTTGATTACTGGAAGGAGACCGCCCTTGAAATGGGCTTTCCCGCAGTGGCCAGCGGGCCGTTTGTGCGGAGTTCATATCATGCAAAAGAGCTCTATCAGAAAATCGCGGCAATCTAGTTCCGGAAACTTTGGATCACTTCATGATTCAAATTGAAGAGCAATTCTTATTTTGCCAAGACATACACGGACAAAAAATATTGCCCACATACACTCTAAATGTATGGAGTTTCGTCTGTGTCAGTCTATAGCTAAATTTCTTACACTGAAGTTGCTACTGCCTTCATCTGTAGCATATCCTATTCTTGGCGTTCATGATATTGAATCATAACTGAATTTTTAGTATTATCTTGAATCGTACTGAGTTCATAGGGCAATACCACTATTTATCTATTTCTGTAACATATTCCAGAAATATATCAAAGCTCTAACTGATATCAGCCAAGCCATCACTTCCGACCGGTATCTTGAAGATATTCTGAAACTGATCGTAATGGTAACGGCCAAGGTAACAGGCGTTGAGATCTGTTCGTTGTGGCTTATTGACGAAAGTGCAGATCCTAAAAAGATCCGCTTGAAAGCCACGCAGGCCATAGCCCCGGATTATCTGAAGGACCGATCTCTGGCCTTGGATGAAGGAGTGGTCGGTTTTGTGGCCACACACAACCAGCCACTTATCATCAGAGACGTGTCAACAGAGCCCCGGTTCAAGGAAAAAGAAATGGCCAAAAAGCTTGGCCTGGTATCCATGGCCAGCGTGCCGCTTCAAGTAAAGAATGAAAAGGTAATCGGGGTGCTCAATTGTTTTACAGCAGAACCTCATAAATTTTCAGACACTGAAGTTTACCTCATTACAGCAGTTGCCAATCAGGCGGCAGTCGCTATTCTCAACACAGAACTCATGGTAAAAACCAAAGTGATCAGCGAGGAACTGGAGACCCGTAAATTGGTGGAACGTGCCAAAGAGGTCCTTATGCGCAGACGCAAAATGGACGGGAATGAGGCTTTTCGCTGGATTCAAAAACGGAGCATGAACTCCCGCAAATCAATGCGGCAACTAGCAGAGGCAGTTCTGCTTTCGGAGGAACTGAAATAGAATTTACAACCGGCTTAGCAAAAAGATATCTCTTTATCTATCTTCTAATTTTTCTTGTGCTTTTGTCTTCTGTTCAGCAGATCTTCTTTTGCCGTCACGCAGCACCAGTGCCTGTTGCGAAAGTATGGTGCGAATGGCATCGAGTGCTTTGTTCGTCATTCCTGATAGGTGCAGTGTACATTCAACGCCTGTGGACCGATATGCCGCGCATATACCCTTCATTCATGGGTAGTGTCTAACTCCTGCCCGTTACACTATTACCCCGGCAACATACTGTATTTCGCTCGCCTATGTTTCTTTCAGAGCTTCAGTATAAGATTTCTCGATATATTCCTTGACCATCCGCCGCGCTGAAAACCTCGGGGCATTGCTTTTTATGCATTCCTTCATAACTTTGACCCACTTGTGGGGTATACCCTCGTCCGAGACATTGTAGTAAAGGGGAATGACTTCTTCTTCCAGTATTCGATAGATTGCCTCGGCGTCTGTCTGATCCCGATTTCCGTTTACTGCCTCTTGGCCAAAGGCCCAGCCGTTTTTCCCGTTGAATCCCTCCATCCACCAGCCATCCATGATGCTCAAGTGAGGCACGCCATTCAGAGCAGCCTTCATGCCGCTGGTTCCACTGGCCTCCATGGGTGGCAGCGGATTGTTTAACCAGACATCCACCCCGTGGACCATATACTGTGCAAATAGTTCTCCGTAGTCTTCGACAAAGGCGATGCGCCCTCCCATTGCGGGATCACGGGCTGCGTTAAATACCTTTTGAATGATCCGCTTTCCTGGGTCATCTACGGGGTGGGCCTTCCCGGCGAATATGATCTGTATTGGCCTCCATCGGTCATTTAAAATCCATTTTAAGCGTTCCAGGTCGTAAAAGATCAGGTCCGCTCTTTTATAGGTAGCAAAGCGCCGGGCAAAACCGAGGGTCAATATGGAAGGGTCCAGTAATGTCCCCCCAGCCATAACGATAGAAGGGCTGACGCTATTTTCGGCCCACCGTTGGCGTGACCGTTCTCTGATTGCATCG
>JAFDDO010000224.1 GCA_019310825.1 Deltaproteobacteria bacterium
ATCCTGAACACCCTATTAGACCGGGGGACTATCCCTTCGCTGATCCTATGGGGACCGCCAGGATGCGGGAAGACCACTCTTGCAAGAATTTTTGCGCGAAGGGTAGAAGCCAACTTCGTTTCTTTCTCTGCGGTCCTTTCAGGAGTGAAGGAGCTCAGGGTCGTCATAAATGACGCAAAGGAAAACACCAAATACAACGGACCACATACCATCTTATTTGTTGACGAGATACACCGTTTTAACAAGGCCCAGCAGGATGCATTTCTCCCCCACGTTGAGAGCGGCCTTATTACCCTGATCGGCGCCACTACGGAGAACCCATCCTTTGAAATCATCCCCCCATTACTTTCAAGATGCAGGGTCTTAGTCCTCAAACCTTTAGACAAAGAAGCCCTTGATGTCATTTTAAACAGAGCGCTTACAGACACTGAAAGCGGTCTGGGAGGGCTTGAGCTTTCTATTGAAACCGAGGCGACAGAGTGCCTGATCCAGCGTTCGGATGGTGACGGCAGGACCCTGCTTAACAACCTTGATATTGCGGCAGAACTCGCTGTATCTGCCAGGCCTGAAGGTAAAGGGGCAACCATTACAATAGCCCTTATAGAGGAAGCCATACAGCAGAAGGCCCTGCGCTACGACAAATCCGGAGAGGAACACTACAACCTGATATCCGCATTCCACAAAAGCCTCAGGGGCAGTGACCCGGATGCAGCCCTCTACTGGATGGCACGGATGCTGGCTGCAGGAGAGGACCCTCATTACATTGCAAGACGGATGGTTCGCTTCGCCTCAGAAGATGTAGGTAACGCAGACCCCCATGCACTGTCTCTTGCAATCGACGCCTTGAAGACTTACGATTTCCTTGGGCCTCCGGAAGGTGAACTGGCCCTGGCCCAGGCAGCGGTTTATTTGGCCACAGCACCCAAGAGTAACGCGGTCTATGTGGCCTTTGGAGAATCTCAGGCTGACGCCAGAAAATACGGCACACTGCCTGTTCCAATGGACATCAGAAACGCCCCCACGAAACTCATGAAAGAAATCGGATATGGAAAAGATTACCGCTATGCCCACGACTATCCTGAGGCCTTGGTAAGCCAGGGGTACTTCCCTTCCGAACTCCGGGAGCGTATCTACTACAGGCCAACAAATCGGGGGCATGAAAGTATCATCAAGGAACGATTGGATAAATGGAGAAAAATATTGGCCCAAAGGAGGAGCCACAAGGGTCTTTGAGGCATTAATAGAATCAGGAGGTAAGTAAAAATTGACCTACGGTTCTGGAGATAGGGTAAATGCTGCGGGGGTGTAGCGAAAGTTTGTGTCCTTATCAGGGAAGGCCTGTCTCTCATGTGGGGCTTATCTTTGTTCAGTGAAATGTTAGGCGGGGACTAACGGTCCCTTTTGTTTCGGAAAATCTTTGTCGTTTCAATCCATCAATTATTTCAGCCGTGAAGTTCATTCAGACACAGCGTTATAGACATCAAACTATTAAACTAACTCCCCCGAATGCCCGCTAATTTTGAAAGGACGTGCTTGACATTTATCCATACACGTCCTACTTATTAATATTAAGTAAAGAAAAAAATGAATAGTAAGGAACAAGATTATGTTGGCAGGAAAGGTATCATCGAAGGGTCAGGTGACCATTCCGAAAGAAATTCGGAAAATGCTCGGGGTAGAGCCTTCTGACAGGGTCGTTTTTACACCGCTTGGCAAAGGAAAGGTCTTGATTACGAGCGCCAACAGGCCAGCTTCGGATATTTTTGGCATACTTAAGCACCGGAAACTCGAACGGCCTGTTTCAATTGACGACATGGAACTTGCTATCAAGGAACGACAAATCGGGAGAGGCAAGGCGTGATCGCGCTCGACACGAACGCCCTGGTTAGGCTCTTAATCGAGGATAATCCAGACCAGGCGAGAGTTGTTCAGACGGTCGTAAGTCATGCGGAAGCCAACTCCCAGCAGGTCTTGATTCTGAGCGAGGTCCTAATTGAGACGGTCTGGGTTCTTGAGTCAGTTTACGGTTGTCCGCGGAATGAAATCGCTAATTTTCTGGATACACTGATGTCTGCGCCGACATATGCAATGCCGGATAAACTGGTCATCCAGAAAGCAGCAGTCCGATACAGAGAAGGGAAGGATTTCGCGGAGCTAATCATCGTTGAACAGGCAAGGGAACATCAAGCACAAAAACTCTTGAGTTTCGATAAGAAACTGCAAAAGATGTTTCCAGATTTCGTTGTCGCTGACGTCAGCACGTGCTCCACTTAAGAGAACTCATTCCATTCTTTCTCTGTATTCTTTGTAGTGAAACACAAAAGTGGGGGCATTAACGTTTGGTTTAAAGAAGTGGGAAGCTGTGAGGCAATACCGGGAGTTCATTGAAGATGGTTTCAATATGGGGAGACGTGAAGATTTGACCGGTGGTGGCCTGAGACGAAGCGCAGGTGGCCGGGACAAGTGTTTTTGAAAGAATTGGCCCGGTATTTCGGTATATCCCGGCCTTCAGTCTCGCAAGCCGTCAAGCGAAGTAAAAAATTGTGAAAAAAATGATGTTAAGCTATTAAACTAACTCCGCCCCTCACATCTACTTCCCTAAATTTTGTTTCCCTGCCAAGCCCCATTATCAGTTAGAGAAGGATAAATATAAGTTCCTGAGGCTGCTGACTCTCCACTAACCGTACCT
>JAFDDO010000060.1 GCA_019310825.1 Deltaproteobacteria bacterium
CCTCTCAATAACATAAAGCAGGGTCCCGGGTCGATGGAGCCACTCACCACTAGGCCCTTTGACTGTCTGGCCCTCCTTCACCTTAAGGAACACAACCCCTGTATGGGGTGTCTCTACAGGATAGATGTCAAATGGATGCGAACGATAGCGCCTTAATAGGTCATTTAGATTGAGATCCATAAATTTTGTAAAAGGCTCATTTGTAATAAAGGTTGGGGCCGCCCAGCGTCATCAAAGCATCGTGCAGGTTTTTTTTGAACTCACGTCTGTCCCAAATTCCCTGAATGTGACCCCGTTTAAGGGCATTCTTGGCGCTGTGATAATCAGGGGGAACGTCCTGACCGGTGGTTTCCCTTATGACCCTTGGGCCGGCAAAACCGATTCTGGAAGAACGTATGCCAAATTGATAGAGCGAACACCCCAAAAAACTTGCTACAGGACCAGCGTAAGAATTATTGTCATAGACAACTATATAGAGACCACCGTTGTCATTATATTCCCTCACTGCAAGGGTGCATTTTGGCATTTGAACTACTCCAAGCGTCCCTTCATGAATACGGATCCCGCCAGTACTGTGTATGTAAGCCAAAAGAGGCCTTCGGGTAGTACTGGCCACATCGCATGCCCTTACGAACTTCTCTCCCTCAGCAACTCCGACTGTCCCGCCCCTGAAGTTGCTGAAAAGCATGGCTACTACCAGTCTTATCCCCCACACCTCGGCATCAAAGGTTATTATGCTGGAATTGCGACCGGTACGCTTGATGTCCCTCTTTAAACGGGCGCTATAACCCTGAAAACCAAGGGGATTGCATGAGGCTATGTGATCGTTGAATTCATGGACTGAATTTTTATCAAAAAGATTCTCAAGATACCACTGATACTCAAGTGGAAAATGGTGACCACAGTTGGAGCACACTCCGCAGAATTCTCCATAGAGGTCAGGAACCCACAGGTCGAGACATCCATATTTTGAGGCATTGGGGCAAGTAACAGCACAATCTTCGTTGGCAAGTGGGCTGACGTAAGACTCCCACTCTTCTGCAAAAATCGATTTACGTTCAGGCCCCTCGGAACATACGACCTTACCCGGGTGCTCCGGCTGAGGAAAAACAAATTCATAGGCCGCCCTTACCGGCTCAGTGACCTTTCGGAGAAATACTGAACCTTCACCCGAGACCTCTTCTATTACTTTCTGAACATTTCGGCTGTGCGGCCGCAGGAGGCCATACCTTAGATCATAATAAGTCTTGCTGGCAAAATTCTTTGTCTTCCTGATCCCCTCGGTTAAAATATTTCTATTTTCAAGGAAATACCCCTTGCCCAACTCCAGATACTTCTTGAGCCTGAATTCAAGAAGTCGTTCCTTTTCAAGGTCTGTGAGATTCCAACTGATGAATAAATCAAAGTCCTCAGGGACCTCTTTGCCCTCCTCTGCCTGCCTTTTCAAGGCATAGGCCCGGAAGGCCCGGAAGTTCTTGGTCTTAAGTACCAGTTCGTCGGTAGCACGAAGCATTTCATAGCGAAGTCTGCGAAAAAAAGGAAAATCATCCCGCCTGGCTCCAAGGGGGGGCTCCCCTATAATACGATCAACAGTTCCGAGTTTAAGGTTGTCTTCAGCAGTTATCTTTAACTGGGCAGCGCATTGTTGCACAAGCTCTCTAGGGACTTTTTCACCCTCTCTTATCTTCCCTTCTATTGCGGCCGCGCCTTCAGGAGAAATGACCGAGTAGTAGCCCCTTGCACCCATAAGCCTGAGACCTGAAACCCCTATTGCCTCAGCGCCACCGGAGCCACCTTCAGAGATAAAAGACACCATGGGGACCTTTAACTTTGCCATTACGTATAGATTGCGGGCTATCTGCTGCGCAGCTCCGGGGTAATCTTCAATGGGGTAGGACCCAGGGGTAAAAATATAGAAATGTATGGGAATGCCTTCGGTTTCAGCTACCCCCATATACCTAAGCGCCTTATCATTTCCCCAGGGCTTGGCGCATCCCCCATTTCTGTATTCCTCTCCTCGACCCTTTTCATGACCTATCACCATGACTTGATGGCTATAAAGCTTGTTTTTGACTCTTCTGGATATGGTAGCCCTGGCGACCACTATCGCAGGATCAATATTACAGTCTCCCTCCCCGCCCAACTCGGTATAGGAGTCGTACACATTCTCCAGAATATCCGTAAGGGTGAAACGCTGAGGGCTCCGGACTATGTTCACAATCTCTGCAGGGCTGAGCTTCTCGGCAACTCTATCCTCAAGAAAGGAAAGCCTGTCTTCGATCCGGTCGATTTTCTCAAAAAGATCCGCCTCTTTTATCTCAAAAAGGGACTGACGAAACCCTTGGACCTGTCCAAGAAGATCACCAATTTTGCCATACTCACTGTTGCCCTTGATATCAATAAGATATGAGATCCGATCAGCGAGTTGACTCAGTAACTTGCCGCTATCCGCCATATGTGCTTGTTCTTTGCGCATTCATGCGTTGTCCGTAATTAAAATTGAAGCACGTCATCAATCCGATCATAGAGGTATCCCAGGTTAGTGATAATACTTTTGCCGTTGGCTCCTTTACCTTCTATAACAGTCCCTTTTTGAAACTGCCTGGCCCTTTCCTTAGCCTGTTCAGTATCCTGGCCCCAGATAATAGCAAGAGCAAAGTTGGGATCATACTCTGTGGGAATCTTATAGGGTGTATCTCTGGGCACATGAGAATAAAGCCTCGCCCAGGGCTCATCCGGATAATCAAAGCGTGTGATGGTACCACACCATGGTGCAAAACCTCTTTTGGTATCTTCAGCAACAATCCTCATCTCTATGCTGGTCCCTTTAAAGGATATGTCTTTTTGAGTAAAACCCAGTCTATCTCCAAGGGCCACTCTTATCTGGTCCCTGATCAAATTTGGAGGCTCATTACTCCCATTTAGCCTTGAAATACGTGCTGAAATCTCGTTTTCAACCTGTATGCGGGTATTGACCTCCATAAGGTAAGGACTGCCATCTCTGGATACTATCCACTCCCATGTCCCTATGTTGTCATAGCCCGCATGTTTTGCCAGACGTACAGAATACTTCACGATCCGGTCCAAGACTGCCCTTGCATCAAAAGGATACTCACATACAGCAGGATCAAATCCAGGAGCTACTTCCACCCTCTTTTGCCTGCCTGCACTCTGTATGGTGCAGTTTCTGGTCCCGAAGTGCACTACCTCACCATGGGAACTGCATAAAAGTTGAACTTCAAGGTGCTGATAATCTACGAGACACTGTTCAATCAGGACTCCCTCATCCCCGAACTGTCGCTTGGCATAATTCTGTATCCTCCGATAGGTTCTCCTGAAGGCATCAATATGACTGACCTCTTCAATACCCATACCTCCACCACCGGCAGAGGCCTTTACCAGAATAGATGGATACTGAATGCCCTGTTCTTTTTGGAGAAAAAAAAGCTCCTCCGCCACTCCTTCAGCCTCCAATTCATTATAGATCGATCCATCAGAACCTGGAATCACCGGAACATTGAGGTCTTTTGCCAGACGCTTGGTATTTATTTTACTGCCAAGATCCCTTATGACTTCCCATCTAGGGCCTATAAAGGTTAGAGGCCGGTTCCTCATGGCGGCCCTTCTGGCAAAACCGTAATTTTCGGAAAAAAAACCGTAGCCAGGATGAATAGCAGTACATTCAGCCTCATCTGCCACGGAGAAAATCTCATTGGGGTCCTTGTAGTTAGCTACGCGATAAGCCTTCTTAAAACCGCTTTCTTCCTGTTGCGCAATTCGAACGTGCAATGAGAATTCGTCTTCCTTTGTATATAGGACCACGTAATCCAGACCAAGATCCTTGCAGGCCTGAATAATACGGAGGGCGATCTCTCCGCGGTTTGCTATTAATACACGCTCCTTGCCCATAAAATCCCTTCCATTTTGGCGGTTTATACCGGATCAAATAGAACCAGTCAATTTAGAGCCTCTTGCGAAACTCCGCCTTTGATCCGATGGCTGCGTTGCTCGTCGTCAAAAATGCTCACGTAACCAAGTACGCTCCGCGTTTTTTCCTCCTTGCGCCTTGCCCTCAAACAAAATCCATAAGTTTTGCAAAAGGCTCAAGATTAATATTATTGCTATCGATTTAGAAATAGGTATTTCTATAAATATATCACTAAAGAGCCGCTTGCAAAACTCAGAGCATTAACCTTTTATATTGCCATGCTACACGATACCTGCTTTCCAAGCAAAGCACAGATAGTGGTAGGTGTCTTGTAGTGGACGATATTACAAAGGCAATGACAAAAAAATGCCCCGGAATAACACGCATTCCGAGGCACTGTATTATAATTATACTATTGAGCCGGATTTCGAACGACCTAATGTGGCGAGCTGCTATGCCAGCACTTACCCCATTAGAAAAAACCGATTACAAAACTCAAAATTTGATCTGCCAAACAGCCTGTACCTTACGATCGTCTCCAAGCCGGTTGTCTAAAACCGGAACATTTCCTTTTGTGCCTGCATCGTCACCATAGTTCGTAGTTTCATATGACAGCAATAGCATGTTACTTTTGTAAACATCCCAGGCAAAACCGCCAACGTACATGTCATAATCAGCCTCATTACCAATCTTGTTGTCATCGTCTTGATCAAAATGGTCATAACGGGCAAACAAGGAAAACTTTCTGTCGAGGACAGGAAGCCTCAGATTACCGAAAAAGGAATAACCCTCAGTATCCAATGCATCACCGTCTGCATCTACCCATTTGCTTTTCGCATTGCCTTCAGTCTGAAAATACTGGGCAGTGAGAATCCCCCATGGGTGCTCATAGCTCAGCATACCCATATTCACCTCATAGTCTGGGTAGTCCCCGTTTGAGGCCTTAGCGTTACCCTCTCCATAAATACCAAAATAGCTCAACTGGAGACCCGGTAAGAGGTCAGGCAGGGGGCGTAGCGTAAGCCTCCCCTCAACTACCTTATTATTATTTTTTTCACTCGCATGATAACCTGATCCGTTATAGACACCAAGGTGCCAGCTTCCGTAATGGCCATCATAGTGGTGATTTCCTGTTTTCTCCTTTGCATCCTCCAACTTTCCGGCAAAATCACCACGAAGGCTAATACCGGTATCAGCAGAGTTGAAAGTCCCCGCTCGCTCTATGGCCATTGTACCCTGGCAGCGATACGGATTGATGTGTTCTTCAAAGTCCAGCCAGGGGATATGCCCCAATCCGACCTCTGATTTAATGCCGGTAAGGGGTCCCAGGTCAGGCGGTCTAAACTCAGCATATAGATATTTAAGACGTTCCTTATAATCCCCATCAGAGTCCTGGTGAGTATCAATGGTTATTCGTGTGTGCATCCATGGAAAAATCTCTTTTTTCACAGTGAGGTAACCCCGAGTGATTCTGAAATGGTTGAAGCTAGAATCTTTGTCACCGGGCTCCGGCTTAATGCCATTCGAATAATCTACGTATGCCAGCATCCCAATGTTCAGTCCCTTTAAGGCCCTGGGCACTGCCAGTTCCTGGTCTTTAATTTCCTTCACTACCTCCTGCTTACGTTGTTCTTCCAGTACAACCGCTTCTTTCTGCATTTCATCCAATAGTTGTTGGGCTTCCGATTGAGAAAGGAGCCCTTTTTCAACCAGCTTATTGACCAAAATGTCAACTTCCCCAGCCCAAGACTGAGTAATGCCAAATGTTATAAGCAAACTCGTTATGATAAATACGATGAGTGAAATTTTCTTCATATCTTTCCCCTAGCTCTCCTTTATACTTTTTATATATTATGGGCCTCTCTCCGCTTTGCTTCTAAAATTATTAGACTCACCTCCCTTCGATAAAAAATTTAATCCTTTGATTCCGCTCAAAAAACCCAATTTGCGGCGTTGCTTCAATTTTCCAGTCACTGCGACGTACGATAGTACGTCTCATTCATGGAAAATTTCGCGCCTTGCATCTCGGGCTTTTTGAGCGAAATCATGTTTCGGACTTTTTGCAATGTAATCATCCTGTGGTTTTACTTATTATGATTCTGGTTTGTTAAAACCGGATGACTATAAGGTTAGATTTTGGTTAAATTGATAGGATGGAAGAACTTAGGACTTCGCCCCAATTGGAATGCTGGAATATGAAATAATTGGTTCCGGGAGAATGGATCATTGTAAATTCAATGAGTTGTAGAAATTGCGAGACGTTAAATTATTAGTAATTCATTCTTTGGTTTCAAGTTCGACATTTCCGTGCCGAATGATCTCCCCTTGAACCATGTAGACAACTTCTTCGGCAATGTTGGTGGCATGGTCTGCTATGCGCTCAAGGTGGCGGCACATCAAGAGCAGGTTGATCAGATAACCCACGCGATTAGTGCATTTGCTTATGGCCTGTTTTATCACGTCATAGGCTTGGTCTTTCATATCATCTATTGCATCATCCAATTTAAGGACATCCAACGCCAGGGCATCGTCCATGTTCACAAGGGCATCCAGACTCTTCTTAAGCATGGATGCCGTCTTCTCTGCCATCAAAGAATAATTAAAAGGGATATCGAGCCGTTCCCGTTTAGCAATGATCTGTACCCGTTCTGCGATGTTCACTGCCTCATCAGCTATCCTTTCCAGGTCGTTGTTGATCTTGATCACAGCTATAAGAAACCGTAGATCCACGGCAACAGGCTGATGCAGTGCCAGAAGCTTCAGGCATTCCTCTTCCACCTCTATTTCAAATTCATCTATTTCATAGTCACTCTTGATGATCTTCTCCGCAAGATTCGCATCTCTTAACTCAAGAGCCTTGATAGCCATACGGACACGCTCCTCAACCATGGCTCCCAAGGAGAGGATCCTCTTTTTAAGTTTCTCTAACTCTTTCTGAAAACGTATGGTCATAACACTTTCCTCGCTCACTATCCGAAACGGCCTGTTATATAATCTTCTGTCTGTTGTAGTTTGGGTTTTGTAAAAAGCGTTTTAGTATCATCCACTTCAATTAGCTTTCCCAGATAAAAAAAGGCTGTGATATCGGACACCCTGGCTGCCTGCTGCATGTTGTGCGTCACAATGATGATTGTATATGATTTTTTTAATTGATGGATCAGTTCCTCAATCTTTTGGGTAGCGATTGGGTCTAGGGCGGATGCCGGTTCATCCATAAGGACCACTTCAGGCTCTATTGCCAGGGCCCGGGCAATACAGAGACGTTGTTGCTGCCCACCCGAAAGACCAAGGGCTGAATCATGAATCCTGTCTTTGACTTCATCCCAGATAGCGGCCTGAATGAGGCTCTTTTCAACCTGGTTTGCAATGTAGGCCTTATC
The DNA here is from genome assembly GCA_019310825.1 of Deltaproteobacteria bacterium. GTDB lineage: Bacteria > Desulfobacterota > Dissulfuribacteria > Dissulfuribacterales > UBA3076 > UBA3076. Next base: position 7,309 of record JAFDDO010000060.1, read on the forward strand.
TTTTATGCCGTTTACTCTCAGGCCGTATGCTACATTTTCAAAAATGCTTTTTGGAAAAGGATTGGGTTTTTGAAATACCATGCCGACATTGTGACGAAGTGTGACTACATCCACATTTGGATCGTTAATGTTCTGATCATCCGGCAGGATCTGTCCTTCCACCCGGATGATAGGAATCAGATCATTCATCCGGTTCAGACAACGCAATAGAGTGCTTTTGCCACAGCCTGAAGGGCCGATGAAAGCAGTCACTTGATTTGCATAAATGTCCATGGAGATGTCATGTAGGGCCTTAAAATCACCGTAATAAAAATCCAAATTTTTAATTTTAATTTTTAAAGAATGTTCCATTATGAATCACATCCGTCTCTGAAGCCGGGCCCGGTAGATAATAGCAATAAGATTCAGGCCCAATACGAGGACAATCAGCACAAGGGCAGTTCCATACTGGAGATGTCGTGTGGCTTCGATCTCTGTTCCGGCCGTGGCCAGAACATATATATGGTAGGGCAGGGCCATGATTTCATCAAAAATAGAAGTCGGCAGAGAAGGTGTATAGAATACGGCTGCTGTAAACATGATGGGCGCTGTCTCCCCTGCGGCACGGCTGATCCCAAGGATGGCACCGGTAAGGATGCCGGGTAAAGCGGCCGGCAGGACCACCCGGTAGATGGTTTGCCACTTTGTGGCTCCAAGGCCCAGGGATGCCTCCCGATAGGTGTCCGGAACGGACCTTAGGGCCTCCTCAGAAGATCCGATAATTACCGGCAAGGTGAGTACTCCCAGCGTTAGGGAACCCGCAAGGATACTCACTCCCATTTTTAACCATACTACAAAGAAGGCAAGACCAAAGAGACCAAAGACCACTGAAGGCACACCGGCAAGGTTGTTGATCCCTACACGGATAGCACGGAGCAGTCGGCCTGGACTGGCATACTCATTAAGATAGATGGCAGAGGCAACTCCGATGGGAAGAGCCACCAGAATGGCACCCAGACTCAGGCAGAGTGTGCCGACGATACAGGGCAGAATTCCCCCTTCGGTCATTGCTTCCTTGGGTGGTTGCGTAAGGAATGTCCAGTTAATGGCCCGCCATCCTTTTGCCACAAGAAAGTAGACGACGACAAGCAATGCGATCCCATTAATGGCAGCGGAGAGCCTGAAAAACCCAAAAATAGCGACCTGGGTCAGTTTGCGACGTCGTAGAAGACTACTTGATGTATTCACGGGATCAGGGTTCAAGGATTCACCGTTCAGGGTTACAAAGTTGCAGCTCCAACCTGCCTGTATTTGTTGGAGATGTGTTCGGATACGAGGTTGAAGAGCAGAGTAAAAACAAATAATACGACGCCCGTGGCGAACAGGGCATAATAGTGATCGCTACGGAAAGGGGCCTCTGCCATTTCTGCCGCAATGCTTGCAGGCATGGGACGTACCGGATCAAATATTGAAGACGGCAACTGGGCCGCTCCGCCGGCAATCATGAGTACTACCATGGTCTCGCCAATAGCCCTGGACATGCCAAGAATGATGGCAGTCGAAATGCCCGAGAGAGAAGCTGGAAGGATTACCCTGGCGATGGTCTCCCATTGGGGAGCTCCCAGGGCCAGAGAGGCCTCTTTGAGTTCCAGGGGTACGCTATAAATGGCATCTTCAGAGATGCTGCAGATGGTCGGGACGGACATGAATGCCAGCATAAGTGACGCATTAAAAAGATTTAAGCCCGTGGGGATATCAAAAATTTCCTGAAGGAAAGGAGCAACTATTACCATGCCGAAGAAACCAATGACAACAGAAGGAAGGGCTGCCAGAAGTTCCACAATCGGTTTAACCCATTCCCGCAGCCGGGCAGAGGCAGACTCTGCAAGATAGAGGGCGGTCATCACCCCCAGCGGAATGGAAATAACAGCGGACATGGCAGTAACAGCCAAGGATGCCACGATCAGTGAAAAGATACCAAAATCCGCGGGATCATCAGTGGGGTACCAATACCGTCCGAACAGGAAATCGTGAACAGAAACCTTGCTGAAGATAGGAAGGCCTTCCCAAAACAGAAAAACGACAATTAAGGTTAATATTGTTATGGAGGTAAGTGCTACAAAGAAAAAAAAGAAGCTTATTGCCCCTTCCCTTCTCTGGCGGCTCTTTCCGGTTTGGCTACCTTTTGCCATATTTTTTGCTTTGTTGATAAGTTAGCCACAGACCCACACAGACAAACGCAAGCATTTTGTCCGTGCCGTCCATGCAAGCCTGTGGTCTCATTTTTTGTACGGAGATAATCGTCTCTTAATACAAAGGTACAAACCTCGCGTCACGCACGTATTTCTGACCCTTTTCCGGATTCAAGACAAAGTTGATGAAGTTGAGCATATCTCCCACTGGCCAGCCGCTCGTGAACATATAAAGAGGTCTGCTGACAGGGTATGTCCCGTTCAGGGTCGTTTCCTCAGATCCCGTGATCTGATCCACCGTTACACCCTTTACGCTCTTGTCCAGATATCCGAGGCTGATATAACCAATGGCGTTTTTGTTTTTTGAAACAGCCTGCGCAACGGCCCCGTTGGATGCCTGGAGCAATGCCCCTGGGAAAACCCGTTCCTTTTTCATGATTTTCTTGTGCCAGACCTCGTAAGTCCCGGAGGATGTGTCGCGGGAAATGACCACAATCGGCCTGTCGGGGCCGCCCAATTCTTTCCAGTTTTTGTTTTCTCCTTTATAAATAGCTTTAAGCTGATCCAGTGTCAGATTTATCATAGAGTTGCTGGGGTGGACCACTGGAACAATACAGTCATAGGCAACGGCAAAAGGCACTGGATATGCCCCTTTTTCCACAGCAAGACTTACTTCCTTTGGCTTTATGAATCTGGAGCTGTCCGCAATATCAGTACTTCCATCAATAAGGGCCTTGATACCGTTGCCTGACCCGCCACCCGAAATAGAGATCTTCACATCCGGATTTTGCTTCATATAGGCTTCTGCCACTTTTTGTGCAATCGGTAAAACCGTGGTGGAACCTTTGATTACCAGATTTCCTGCCAACACTACGGTTGATGTAAAAGAAAAAACCAATGCAAATGCAAGAATAGCGATACGTTTCAATTTCATATTCTCCTCTTCGCGTAAGATATTATGGAATTGCCTTTATATTCAATTATTATCTCTGATTGTTAGGTTCTGGTTAGAGAAAAATTAGAATTGGATTAAATTACAATTCAACACCTCATCATTCCAATATTCTCTTGCAATTCTGCGAGACGGAACCTAGTGGATCTAAATTTTCATGAAGAGAACAATCCTTAGCCACTCTTTGGAAAATAATTTACCGAAATGTCTATCATTCCATAAAAATTTTCGACAAGATGTAATGCCTTTGGTCAAGAACTTAACGCCCTTCAGGCGAATTCAAAAAATCTCTGACACGGATTTCACTGTAAACCTAATCTGTAGCCATCCGTGTAATCCGTGTAATC
>JAFDDO010000061.1 GCA_019310825.1 Deltaproteobacteria bacterium
AGGCATTTGGCAAAATCAGCAGAGGTACGCAAACCTCCACCCGCGATAAGAGAAATCTTATCTTTAACGCCACGGTCTGTAAGAAACGTGAAAGCCCGAGGCAACGCTGCAAAAATTGGAATACCCACATGTTCCCGCACATAAGAATTTGTTGCTCCTGTGCCCCCGCCAAAGCCGTCAAGAGCGATGAAGTCAACCTCGGCATCAGCTAAAATCTGAACATCCTTTTCGATGTTGCCACAACCAATCTTTGCCCCGATTGGAACACCCTCTGTAACCTTACGTAACCAGAAAACTTTTTCTTTAATTTCTTGCGGATTGGTCATATCGTGATGATGCGCAGGAGAGTATGCGGATTCTCTATCCTTCAACCCTCTGACCGCTGCAACTTCGGGAGGCATTTTACTGGCGGGCAGGTAACTTCCTTTACCAGGATAAGCACCCTGTCCAAAACGCATCTCAACAGCCGCAACCCGCTTCAGCATCTTCTCGTCAACACCAAATCTGCCTGTGGCATATTGACCTATAAGATAATCTGAAGCAACATTGAGCTCATCGTCCACTATACCCCCTTCACCAGAATTAAACGCAATTTTTAATTTCGAGGCCACGTGTGAAATAACCAATTTCACATTTTTTGAAGTCGCACCATAACTCATCCCCGAGATCATAATCGGACAAGAAACTTTTAATGGCTTTTTGGCGTTAGGACCGATATACACGTTGGTATTTACTTCATCTTCTCTATTAAGAGGAATTCTAGACACTTGTGCAGGAATGAAATGCAGATCATTTAAAGAGAACGGTAGTTTTTTCAATGACCCCATTGAACGAATAACGCTATTGCCTGTAGCTGCCATATCTTTGATATCCACGACGGTTTGATAAAAAGAAACATCTTCATCAGACCGCTTTTTACGGATCAGTGTTCTGCTTTCTCCAACTTCTTCTTTGTCGCAGAAATATAGCCCCTTAAGTTTATTTTCATGATAAACAGGACACATATTGCAAACACATCCCTTTACATCAATATCACACTTACTTTTACCCGTAGCACAATATAAAACCTCTCCCTTACAGTCGTGATTATAACTAGGGCATTTAAAACAAATGCATTTTTTTTTGTTTTCCTCAGAATCTTGTACCATATTATTGCTTTGCCTTTCCGTCTCGACAGTAGTAACCAAAAGGTTTTCCGCTTTCTAAATTATATTTTTCCCAGAGTGGACAGTCACCACAAATGCACATTTGGGTGGTGTTAATGTCTTTGCATTTAGCTACACCTGTCGCACAGTATAGCCCTGGAATATCTTCTGGCTTTGATATCAACCCGCCTTCCATATTCTCCATTAATTCTTTTGCTTTTTTCATCTTCTCCTTTACACACTGACTCGTGTTCTGGACTGGACAGTCGATACAGATACATTTATTAATATTTTCCACTGTAAACGGAACTCTTTGATCACTTTTCTCCATTTTCGTCCCTCCTAATTTGTATGTATAACAGATGAAGAATAAAAATTTAACACGCGAAAAATTTTCTATAATTATTTAACGGAAAAAAATTTGCAATGCTAATTTTCGATTACGTTGCTATACCGTTTTGCACCAATTCCACTACTTCGAAATGGCGTCAAGAATTTCCTTCGGGGTCGTTTTGAAGGCCATAGGAAACAATATCCACAAGGCCTTGCCGGAAATACCTAACTCCGGAAAAATCATGAAACATGATTCCGCCACCTTCCCCCAATGCAAACAGGAACCTCACTTTTCTTTATATTCCAGTTCGGAATTGATCAGTCGGGACCCTCGTCCTCCGGTCATATACAGATAAAACCACTCCGCCATCACCCGTATGCGATTTTTATAACCGATAAGATACATAATATGGATAACACACCAGACCAGCCATGCGAAATAGCCGGAAAATGTATACTTTCCAACCATCACAAGAGCTTTTTTCTTGCCGATGGTAGCCATCTGCCCTTTGTCAAAATATGAAAACGGTTTCCGTTCTTGAGGAGAAGTACCCTGCCTGATGGTTTCCGCAACGTAATAGGCCTGTTGAATGGCAACGGGTGCCATGGCCGGTAATAGCTTCCCGTCTTTACCCTTACAATGGGCTGCATCGCCGATCACAAAAACCATAGGATAGTCAGGGATGCTCATATCAGGCTGCACAATGACTCGCCCCAGTGAATCCATGGGGGCACCAAGTGTTTTCAAAAGAGGAGAGACTTTATTTCCCGCCGCCCAGATCACATTTTGTGTTTCGATCTGCTCCTCACCAATCTGAACTCGCGTCCCGTCGATGCCGGTTACCTTTGTATCCGTCAACACGATCACTCCAAGTTCGCTCAAATCTTTTTGTGCGCGCTCACTTAACTCCTTGGCAAATTCGGGCAGAAGGCGCGGTCCTGACTCAATCAGATATATACGCGACTTATCGGGATTGATACGCCGGAAGTTCTTTAACATGGTTTGATGGGCTACCTCGGCCAGCGAACCAGCCAACTCAACACCGGTCGGCCCCCCTCCCACGATCACGAACCTCAGGTGTTTCTCCGCTTCGGAAATTCTGTCGCACCGCTCGGCCCGCTCAAAAGACTTAAGGATTCTTTCCCTGATAAGGAGCGCATCGTTCAAGTTCTTCAGTCCCGGCGCATGTTGCTCCCACTCATCGTTCCCAAAGTAGGAATGCCTGTTTCCCACGGCCATAACAAGATAATCATAGTCGTATTCAACACCGTTAGATAATAGGACTTTCTGCTTATCTTTGTCGATGCCGATAACCTTCCCCATGATAACCACCGCATTTTTCTGCTTGTGGAGTATCTCACGAATGGGCCGGGCGATATCACTGGGGGCCAGGGCGGCGCTGGCAACCTGATACAGCAAAGGCTGAAAAAGGTGATGATTTGTCTTGTCGATCACAAGAACTTCAGCAGGACCTTTTTTCAGGGATTTTGCGACATACAATCCGCCAAATCCACCTCCAACGATTACTACTTTTGCATACTGCATATCTGCACCTTGCCAACTGTAAAAGCATAATTCCGGAACTGCCAAACTCTGGAGACCCACCGCAAAGCAGGGAGTTTACCCTTGATTAATTATATTCTCTTATAGGGGCAAATGATGTAACAAAATACCCTAAAAAAGAGACCGCACCTGCAAAAACAAAGGTATTGGAAAGTCCGATCATGTCTTAAAGCCCCCCTGAGAAAATGCTCCCCAGGATAAAACCTCCGTCTATAGGCATAGTAAGTATACTCATCATTCCGGCCTTTTGATCGAGAGAGCCCTGTTCCGCTCCTATAGCATTTAATGCCGGAAAGATAAATCCCAGTCCTGACCCGTAAAGGATGATGGAAAGGACATAGAATAAGACCGAATCCAGCCTATAAAAAGACATGATACCAAAGCCGAACAGAACAAAGCAAATCCTTATGATTAAGAGTTTGCTGTATCTGTCGAGGATGTTACCGCCAAAAAGCCTTATGGCCACGGCCAGCCCCATAGCAAGACCCGGATATAGGCCTCTGCACCACATTTGGAGGCTTCAGGTCAAAGAATTTTCAATATGTCGTGAAAAAGAGGGAGAAATAAACGTTTCAGCCCCAGGAGGAACTAATACACGCTTGATGTCCTGAAAGAGGAATCTCGGAGCTCAGACCAGGCCTTGCATTTTCATGTTCATGTACCAGTCCTGAACTGTTCGCCATCTTTGTGTCCCTTTGGCGGCAAGTACCTGCATCTTCCGTATTCTGTCAAAATCCTCTGGCGTGGCCTTATCGCTTGTTTGCAAAACTTTCATAATTCCCCCCAAGGCCTTCTGAATCTCCATGCCACCTTTCGTTAAACAACAAAGGCTTCCATCATGGAGAAGACGGTGACTGATTACCTCAGGTACGAAGCCAAAGGGATGCAGGGTAGAGAGCTTGAGAAAGAATGCCCAGTCTTCGCCCATATCTCCTTGACCAAAGCCGCCGACATCTTCAAATGCCTTGCGGGTTACGGCTACAGAAGAAGGGACCATAAAACACCATCTGGCAAGACTACTAAAACACTGACCGCTGATCTCTTCACCCCCCTCTGGAATGAAGAACTCGCCTCCGCCCAGCGAGTCTTTTGTCTTGGTCACGCCATAGGCTACCTGAAAACCCTGATGCAATAACGGTATCAGCGATCTCACATGAAGCGGCAACCAAATATCATCAGAGTCAAGAAACATGAGCACATGGCCCGTAGCAGCACTGACGCCTTCATTTCTGGCCAGACCGGGCCCTAATCCAGGGGTTGAAATAAGCCTGATCCCGGGAAAATGCTTCCTGACGGCATCTCTTGTCCCATCCTTGGATCCATCATCTACGACTACTAACTCAGGCTCCCATCCTTCCTGGGCCAGCGCGCTCTCTATGGCCTTTAAGACCATATCTCTTCGATCTCTGGCGGGGATGATGCAGCTTACTCTCATCTTCCTACCTTCCTGGAGGAAAGCACGAAGCTGCATCGCTGAGCCTTCCTGACAGCTTGTGGTCAACATACTTTCTCAATCTGGGAATCATGTCATCCAGATACAGGCCTATCTCCTTTTCCGTAGCAGTGCTCAAGGTCTGGCAGAACAGGCACTTTCGCTCTCCTCCCCCAGTTGATGGGAGGCCGAATTCCTCAAGGAGGTGCCGGGTAACCCTCTCGTCATCAAAATCCTCATATACCGGAAACCTGGTCCTTATTCCAAAATCGTCGGATAATTCTGATATCCTGTCCATAAAGGTCCTGGTCTGTTCCGGGAAATATCCCTGTTTCCTGGCATATCCTACAAGCAGGGTTGGAACCAGCCTTTCAACGCAGTAGATTATCGCCTTAACGTGCATAGCCACCTTGCATGCTACACACACCAGATTTTTGCCTCCATAACGGGGCATCAATTCTTCGTACCGGTCGAGCCACAAGCCCTGAAACAGCCTGCCCATGTCCAGCTCTACATATGTTGCCTGTGGGATTTGCTCAGTGTCGGGCATTTGGGCCTGGAGGATCCTTTCGCTTACACGAAAGCGTTCCTTCGGAAAGGAAGGAAAGCGCCCCATGCCGTTCAACATGTGGAGGAGATGAATCCTCCTAGGTCGCGGAATCTCAGGATGGGTCCCAACTGCTGCCAATGCATACAGTGACAGGGAGTCACTCCCACCTGAAAACAAAAGCGCTAATTCTTGTTTTTCCATTTGTTGGCCTGTCCCACCTTGTACCTGAGAAATACCTCTCCGGTCGCTGCTGTATGACACTCAAGAAGCTTGAGAGAAAGAAATGGCTCCCCAAGGTGTCTTGGACCATCTGCAAGTGAGGCTGCACCTTCTTCTCCGGATAGTTTTGGGGCAATGGTAAGATAGATCTCATCAACCACTCCTTCTGAAAGGGCAGCATAGTTAAGCATTGCCCCTCCCTCGATCAGGACAGTTTTTGCGCCCATACGACCGAGATCTGAAATGGCAGCACCAACTGAAAGTCCATGGATCCCTTCAGGAAGTGATATCACGTTGGCCTTATGACCGAGGGCTTCACCTAAAGAGGGGGCCTGATCTATGCTGGTAAAAACCACTGGAGGAGGGCCCAATTGGAATAGCCTCCGGCCTTTCACAGGTATCTTTCCGGACAAGGTTATTACGGCTCTGATTCGGTTATTTGGGATAATACCACCAACCCCCCGCATCTCGGGATCCCCATCCCTTAGGGTCCCCGCCCCCAAAAGACTTGCGTCAGTCATCATCCTTATGGTTTCAAGGTGTTTGCGGTCCTTTGGGCTTCCAATGTTACCAGGGGTTATCCTGCCACAAGCCGTGGTTATGCAGATGAGAAATACCTTCACCGGTCAGTTTCGTCTCCGAGCATTCTCAAAGCCTGGGCAGATAGTTCCCTGGAGGACGGATCGTCATCTTCCAGATATGGCCGAATATACTTAGCTGCCTCAAATTCTATCAACATCTCAGGATATACTTGAGCCAGACGCCCTATGCCCCATAATGCCCCTCTCCTGAGGGGTTCGTATTCATGGGAATTCCCCTCTTCTCGGAATTTCTATCATAAAAAACTGAAATGAGCGAGTTTATAGCCTTGCGTTGGGGAATCTTTTTCAGCTCCCTGAGAACCTGTTCCAAATTACCTGATCCCAAAAGTTCGCGGACCTTGTGGCGAAGTATCCGGGGACTCTCTTTTTTTAATAGTGCCTCCCCGATAGGATGGGGCACTAAATGCGCCCCATCCGCGTCGATTATTTCTCAATCTTGGCCGCAGCCCTCATGGTTTTGGCAAGTTTCTTGATCTCACCCAGATCCTTGGTCATCATGGCCCAACCGTACCAGTAGGCATAGTCAGGATTGACGTGGAAATTGCCCTGGTAGGTCCGCATCCGGTGCTTCATGTACATCTGGAACAAGACCTGATCTATATGAGACATCTGGTCCATATTACCACCACCGGTCCTCAAAAAATACAGAAAGTCCGGATAGGCAAAGGCATAGTTTTCAGGTTTTTTGATAATGCCGTCTTTGTAAAGGCCAGCAACAATTTCTATACTCTCTGCTAACAATCTATCCGCTTTCTGCAGCATGGAATCACCGTAAGCCAGTTGCTCTCTTGCGTAATCCTCAGAGTGGCATTTACTGCAGGTTTTAATCATCTTATCCCGTTCCGTCTGCCACGCATCCTCGGTCAAACGGACCATATCCACAGACTTTACCACATCCAGACGTGCAGTCGGTTCCCCTGTCTCAGGGTTCAAAACGCCAAGGGCCTTGAGGATAGTCACTCTGTCAGCGGCCCATTGCTTGTCCGCAGGAAGGGGAAGTCTCACTCCAAGGAAACCCCAGGCTGTCTTGTTCTCGTGGGTTCCGTTAGGCAGATGACACTCCTGGCACGTGGGGGCCTTGGCATTTTTAGGTAGTCTGCCGGCTTCCCTTGCAAACCAGCGGGTTCCGTGCTTGGCACTGCTCCACATCTCCCATTGCGGATGGTCGTAACCCATATGGCACTGCTGGCATGCCCTGGGATCCTGGGCCTCCTTTTTGGCAAAGCTGTGCCTCGTATGACATTCATCACACGAGTTGTTCTGGTAGCGATAGCCTTTGTCCCTCTGCTCCTTTTTCTGGGCCTCACTCTTAACACCCATATTGTGACAACCGCCGCAGCCCCTGCCTCCCTCCATTAACTCATCGGGCTCAACATGGGTAACCGGCATGGCGTTCAGGGAAGTCCACCCATGATTGTGCTTGCCTTTAACAAACGAATCGAATTGCTCTTCATGGCACTGAGCGCAGACGTGTTCATCAGGCAAAGTGACCTTCTTGAAATCCTTGGCGTTTGTATGCTCCTCGCCATGACACACCGAACAAGTCACGTCTTCTTCACTGTGCTTGCTGGATTCCCAGTCTGCTACTTGCCCTGGGGAAATGTCTCTGTGACAGGTAATACAGGCCTCTTCAGCCCCGATTGCCAGGCCTGTGAAACAGAACATGGCGATAGAGCACCCCAATACGACAATCCACTTCCTCTTCATAACGTAGTACCTCCTCAGTTAAATGCTGCGGTCAACGGTAACAACCTGATCTGATGAACAAGGAATATCGCCCAGGCACTGCTTAGCATACGGGCAGTATAAGGCACAGCCAAAATCCATCTTGGGATTCACAAACCGGTGGCCACATTTCTTGCACAGGCGCGTTGTATCGTCCTTAAAGAATTCTATTTGGCTTCCACATTTGGGGCACCTGACTTCAAAAATGTCCTCAGGTTTCCAGTAACGGCTATCTTGTCCAGGGCATTTCATGGTATGTTATCCAACATCAGCTCATAATAGCGCTTTTCAGTTTAACTACCTCTTAGGTCACTCATTTGATTCCTCCTTCTTTCCACCACCCCTTTTTTATATGGGCCTCCTTTTCTACTTCTGCCAGCTTCCTGATCTTATAGCCGGAATCTCTTAAAACACCATACAACACTCCGCAGCCGGCATCTTCGCGCACAGCGTCTCCTTTATCAGCAAGGTTAAGCATCTCTTCTGCGAGTTTAAGCGTTTTCTTAATGTTTTCATCACATGGCTTCATGGTCTTGATCCCTTCTAAGTATGTATCTCTTTGAAAAGGTTCTCAACGCCATATTATCAAGATCTGTGCCAGGCTTTAATTGTACAAAATAATAGTGGAACTGGCTTTAATGTTGGGCAGTTAGTTTCCTTTTGCGCCGTTGACGTGTCCCGCCGTAGTTCGGGTAACCCGAAACACTATTGAGACACTTTGTCCCTGACGAAAAGAAATGAATCCAACATGCTGATACTGTGATATATTTGGTAATCCGAAAGGCGCAAGAGTGTCTCATATCAAATCATGAGACATAAACGTCTCATGAGACATCCCGGAATTCGCCAAGAAACCGGTAAAGGGTGGCACGCCCGACACCAAGTAGTCTGGATGCTTTAGCCTTGTTCCCTCCGCTTCTGGCCAAGGCAGTATGAACACTATCCCGATCCAGTTTTCTGGAAGGTCCCCTGGAGGATTGTTCATTTTGCCATTTTTTCAATTCCACGGGTAAGTCATCAGGCTGAATAATCCGGCCCTTGGACTTGACAAGCGCGAATCGAATAGCGCTTTGAAGCTCACGGACGTTTCCTGGCCAGGGATAGTCCTTCATCCGTGCCACGGCCTCTTTGGAAACACCCTGGGTTTGTTGTCCGTCTTTACTGGCCTCATTGATGAAGTGCTCCAGCAAAAAAGGAATGTCGTTTTTTCGCTTCCTGAGTGGGGGCAGATGAATCGGGACCACATTGATGCGATAATAGAGATCCTCGCGGAAATTGCCCCTCTCCACTTCGCGCTTCAGATCTTGATTTGTAGCGCTAATCAGGCGCACGTCCACCGAGGTGGTCTTCTCGTCACCCACGCGTTCGAACGTCTCATCCTGAAGGAACCGCAAAAGCTTTGCCTGCATAGGTTTTGGCAGATCAGCCACCTCGTCCAGAAACAAAGTACCGTTGTTAGCCAGCTCAAACCGGCCCTTTTTATCCCGCACAGCTCCGGTAAAGGCCCCCTTCACATGCCCGAACAGTTCACTCTCAAGTGTTCCTTCCGGAAGCGCTGCACAATTGACAGGCACAAAAGGGCCTTTGCCCCGACGGCTCTCGTCGTGGAGGGCATGTGCCACCAATTCCTTTCCCGTACCGGTCTCGCCAGTGACGTGGACCGGATAGTCGTTGGTACTCATGTCTCGTATCTGTTTATAAACCTGAAGCATTTTAGGATCACGCCCGATGATCCCGGCAAAGCCCTTGAGATCCCCAAGCTGTATTCTTAACCCGATCAGGTCCGTTATATCCCTAAAAGAGGCGAGGATGCCAATAAAGCGCCCGCTATCATCCTTCCTGGCGTTTACCGTCATCTCAATCCGCCTGGACTCGCCTTTTTTGGTAAGGATATTAAGGGGGTAATAAAGATGATCCTGGGAATCAGGCGGGCCGTTTTGAAAAGAGCAGCGGCTACCGCAGAAAGGTCCGCCAAAGGCCTCATGGCAGTCTTTCCCAAGGACATCTTCTCTGGAATAGCCGGTTATTTTCTCCGCAGCCCGGTTGAAAAACACGATGTATCTATCTTTGTCATGGGCGATGATGCCATCAGAAAGGTTATCAAAGATATTTTCCAGGTTCTTCCTGTTTGCCAAATTTTTAAACAGTAAAGAAAGGTGAGCTTCGACAAGTTCTTTAAAACTTGCAATGAGTTTCTCATACCGTTTTTCGTATTTATTCTCCTTTGAATCGAGCACACAGATAGTACCGAACACTTCACCATCAGGCCAGAGGAGCGGAAAACCAAGGTAGGAAATCATTCCCAATTCTATATCCGGGTTCTTATCCCACTCTTTATCCTTCAAGGCATTTGGAAGCAGAAGCTTATTCCTCGTCTTTATTACCCTCTCGCAGTAAAGGCCGGGCAAATACTCCCTGTCTCCTACTTTATATGGATTTTTGCTTGATTCACTTGAGCGGAAAACCTCGATGTAAGGCTCATCAACTTTCATGATCAAGGCAGAAGGCACGTTAATGATCTCTGCTATTGTATTCACAACGCTCTGCCAGGTGTTGACAATTTCATCGGTTATCCCGATTTCACTTTTGTTTATTTCAGAAGCCATGCTCAGAACATTACCTGGATGTCGAGTGGATAAAAATAATGGTAGCGATGATACTAGCCAAAGGCAAGGGCAAAACGCTTTCACTTGTAACTTCCCCCTCTTCGCTCCCCCCTCCCTTCCCTTCCACTTCCTATTTTTAATGTTTCACATGTCTGGCATCCCAGATATGTGTATCCTTATACACATATAGAGGTATATCATGAAGATACAAAAATTAAACGCCGGGATCTTCTGGACCTGACCGGCAAAATTAAATTTCGAGAAAATTATGATTACAAGGCGTTGCGGGAAGGAAAATGATCCTTGTCGATACGTCTGTTCTCGTAGACCTGTTTAAAGGCAGAGAGAATGATGTCACCCGACGGTTCCGTGGCCCTTGGCGGAGGCTACCGAAATGCCGACTATGGGAAAGACAGCTCTGACAACGCCGACCGCTGGCTGGTTTGCGGTGAGCTGAAGTATGTCACAGGTCCCTTTACTTTTAAGGGAGAGCTCTGGACCGGTGAGGGCATCGGGCGCAACTTCCTGCGCTATGATCTGGATATGGCTGAGGGCGGAGAACCTCGGATGGGCCGATCTCACTTATGCAGTCAATGACAAGACCACGATCACCGCTGGTTACGGCTTTGACAATCCCAACAATGGCGACATAGGCGATGACCTGACCGACACCAACGACTATCGCTTCACGCGCAACGAACAGTACTTCGTCAATACCTGGTATTCACTGTCCAAAACACTTAAGGTCGGTGCTGAGTATATTTACATCGAGACTGAACGGCATGAACAAATTCATTCAGGAAACCGCTTTACGGTCTCCATGCAGTATGCCTTCTAGATAACCACTGGTTCAGAGAATCTAAACCGTTGAAAAATGTTGGGGTGGGCTGGCTAACAGGCTTACCCCACTCACTATATCCCCGTCTTTTGATGAAGCTTGTCCGATATACGCTGGACTTTATCGGATTTCACCATGGACGCCGCCTCGTCTGCAAAACGCATAGCGCCTGGAATATTGCCTTCTTTAAGATAGCCTTTGACCCTTTTTTCAATACGGGCTGTGGCACGATCTTCCTTAATATGGAAGGACGGTGCCGTTATGAGCTTTTTAGACTCAAGGCTCCCGCAATCAGGGCATGGTGAGGGGTCTTCACCCCTTCTAACAATCACTTCAAAAATCAACCCGCACTTGGCGCATTCATAATCATATATCGGCATAAAACTATTCCTGATTCCCCTTACAACTTTCGCAAATTATGCATCTCTTACTTGAGGGTCCAAAACTCTCTCGTAATGCCGGACTCGATCCGGCATCCAGATCGCAGGGCATTTTGAAAAAACGCTGGATTCCGACTTTCGCCGGAATGAAGCGATCAGTTTTTCATTTCTTATAATTTCAAACTATTAAAGGAACCTTAGACTGTTTGGATCTCTTAGATATCGGCCTTAAATATATCATCATTTAAAAATTTTTCCAGGAATTCGTCAATTTTTATCCCGGATTATGCAATTGCCAAGTTTGCCGAAGATTCGAGCCGGAGGGTACGTAGACGTACTTTGGTACTTCAATCGCCCGTCAACAAAACAGATTTGGTGTAATCGGCAACCCCTTGCGGCTTCAAATGCCGAAAAAACATATCAAAAATTAGTTTCATTTTTAGGGTAAAAATTTAAATACATTTATAAAATATAATAGACCAATATTAAAAATAAAATTTCCTTTCTCGGTATTTGAAGTGCATAATTCGGGTTTATAGCTCCTTATACGTAGTCATAATGCCCCCTGATCCAGGACTGATACTCTCCACTCCTGACCCGGCTGACCCATTCCTGATTGTTAAGATACCATTTGATAGTTTTATGGATCCCTTTTTCAAGAGACTCCTCAGGAATCCAGCCCAATTCTCTTTTCAATTTAGTGGAATCTATGGCATATCTTCGGTCATGACCAGGCCGGTCTTTGACAAATGTTATCAATTCTCTTCTTGACTTATTGTTTTTTAATTTCTTAAGGCCATCTAAAATGTCACAAATCATCTCTACAAGGTGGATATTCTCCACCTCGTTGTTGCCACCAATGTTGTACATATTGCCTCTTTCCCCATTTTTAATTAATTCCCAAATGGCAATACAGTGATCCCTGACATAGAGCCAATCTCTGACATATCTGCCATCTCCGTAAATCGGCAAGGGTTTTCCTTCCAGGGCATTGAGGATAATTAACGGAATCAATTTCTCGGGAAATTGATATGGACCATAATTATTTGAACAATTGGAGATAATGATGGGCAAACCGTAGGTCTTGTAATAGGCCCTCACCAAATGGTCTGAAGCAGCTTTTGAGGCAGAATAAGGGCTGTTTGGTCTGTAGGGGGTCTCCTCTGTGAAAAGCCCCTTCTTTCCCAGGCTTCCGAATACCTCGTCAGTGCTGACATGGTAAAAAAGTTGTAGCCGATCCTTTT
>JAFDDO010000225.1 GCA_019310825.1 Deltaproteobacteria bacterium
GGTCGGACTGAATGCACACTTTCTTTCAAAACATTTTTTTGTTTTGAAAATCAATAATTATAGGTCGAGCAGTGCTGAAATAGAAATCAAGGTTCACGAAGTGACCCGTAGGGCGTGACCTTTATTTCTATTCCAGCACTGCTATTTCGCTTAATTTACCCACAGATTCGTCGGAAGAGCCACTCTTTTTAATCCGGCGGCATAGTTCATAACCATCCATATCCGGCAAGGAAATATTTATAAGAATCAGGTCCGGTGTATCCTTCTGAATGTGTTCCCATTCGTCCAAACCATCTCGGGCGCTGATGAAATCACATTTCAGGGATTCCAGTTGTCCTCTTAATAATTCACGATTGTCAGGATCATTATCTGCGATGAAAATTTTACCGGTAACTTTCATAGGTAACTACTTGCTCCATGCGTTTTTTGATGATGGTTGCCATATTGTGAACTTGCTTTTAAAGGCTTTCAGCATGTTAAGTATTTTTTTTAATCTGGCCCTATGCTGGTGGCAGAAAAAACAAAATATAACGGTATAAATGTGATATTTTGTTCAGGGAGGTCAGCATAAGGGCGGTCAGAAAAGACAAGGCCCTTCCGGCAGTTAGGATAATTATTCAGACAAAGATGCAGACTTTTCAGACTGCCGGATGATCCGCTTTTTACCTCAACTGGAAATATTGTGCCATTCATTACCGCAATGTAATCCACTTCAGCAGAACTACTTTTTGCTCGCCTCGACCAGTAATGGAGATCTGATTTTTGGGAAATCACCATTTCCTGTCCAACAAATTGTTCTGCCATGGCACCTCGATAAATATTAAGTAATTCAGGTTTATGGTATTCAACATCCATTGGCATGCCGGTAAGATGCCGCATGAGGCCGATGTCCACCATTAAGGCTTTGAAAATTTTAGCAGAAGCAGTAGCTCCAAGGAGCAGGCCTGAAGGTTCCGCTGATGATACTTTTGTTATTATCCTGGCAAGCCTAAGCAGATCAAACGCCTTTTTTAAAGTTGGATTCGAATATCCTTCTCCAAGTCTTGAATATTTTATCTGCTGCCCAACACTCTGCGCTGCCGAGGTTAATACTGTATTTAGGCAATATTTATCTGCCTGGGGTCGGTATTTTGAAAAATCGAGTCGATATGTATCACAAATTTCAGATTGAACTTCAAACGATTCTTGTACTGATCCTGTTTCAACATTGGCTTTAACACTTTCAGGCATGCCTCCGATAAAAAAGTATTGGCGAAGTTCTTCATTTAGAAGCTCATGGGTCGATTCCGGGATTTCTTTTGGACCAGAAAGTATAATTTTGCATGCTTCTTCTTTGCCTTTTGCCATCAGGTATTCAGCAAAGCACAACGGGTGGAGCGATAAAAACTGTACCCTCCCCACAGGGAAAGAGATATCTTTCATTGCAAATTCAAGAAGTGATCCGGCCGCAATTACATGAAGCTGAGGCATATCTTCATAGAAATAACGAAGGGCCGATATTGCTCTGGGGCATGCCTGTATTTCGTCAATAAAAAGAAGTGTTTTTCCGGGAATAATCTTCTGATTTAATAAAACCTCAAATTCTGAACAGATCTTTCTTGCCTGAAGGTTTCCTTCAAAAACTTTATGCCAGGCGGGATTTCGTTCGAGGTCAACCAGCACAAAAGTATCAAACCGAGTCTCTCCGAAACGCCTAATAGAATATGTTTTTCCTACCTGTCTTGCACCTCTCAAAATTAGCGGTTTGCGGCGACGGCTATTTTTCCATTGTTCCAAATCCTGATCTATAAATCGTTTCACTGTTTTTACCTATAATATTTAAAATTATAATTTAATATTACAAGGTTATTTTACAATGGTTAGTTTAAAAAGGAAATGCTTTTTTATTTAATCCAACATCACACCTTTATATTTTAACTTTTTTATTATGCCATTAAAGCTGGATCGGTGGGTGACGTGAGGTTTATTGATTTCACTTATCCCTTTGAGTGAACATTAAAATATCATGCCCAACCTGCTCATTCGGGTGAAGATCAATCATTTGTCTGGCAATGGCTTCTGCTTCAGCCGGCAAGTTTCTTTTAAGATAATGGTCGGCTAAGGGGTGCATTTCGTTTTTGTTGATAGACTTAACCTGCCAAAGCGGCTCGATGAAAGTTGCTAAAACACAATTTCCATTTTCCTGACACAAGTTGAGACCGAAGGTAGAGAAAAACCTCTGCCGTATCTTCTTTCCAAAAGGTTCCCGGAGCCTTCAGACGAAGATTGATTACACGACGAATAGCGCTTTCGATAGCACCACTGCCAATAGGCACCTTTTGTCGACGGAAGTATCGGTATCTCATGTGATCTTGGTATCTCTCAAAATATCGCAATTCCTTCTCTACGTCCGGCAGAGAATTTTTATAGGGCATACGGCAACGAATTTGTTGTATGACCTTCTGAATTTGTCCTTGAGAAAGGAAACTTCGCAGATCTCGATAGAGCCTTTTGCGTTTGGAGTCAGACATGCCCGGAATGGCTTCAAGAGCCGCAGAAATATGTTCACAAGTATGATAAAAATCAACCACTTGAGTGATTTTTCTCCGATCAATACAAAGGTTATGAGCTAGTATTTCAATTCGGTCCCATATCCAGTGAGCACCATCAGCTACAAAGACAATTTC
>JAFDDO010000226.1 GCA_019310825.1 Deltaproteobacteria bacterium
ATCCGCTCCGTGGCCAGGAGCGGTGTGAACACAGCCTGTGCCTGTGTCCATCGTAACATAAGGGGCGATAATGAGGACACTGTCCCTTTCAAGGAATGGGTGTTTTACATTCATTCTTTCGACATCTCCACCCTTGAATGTGCCGAGGACCTTGGCATCTTTCTGCTCAAGACCGGCGGCAATCAGGGTAGAAAGCAATCTCCCCTCTGCCAGTATCCAGACTTCTTTTTCCTCATCAACCTGGACCTCAACAGCCACGTAGTCATAGTCAGGGTGCAGCGCCACTGCCAGGTTGGCAGGCAAAGTCCATGGAGTAGTGGTCCAAATAAGCGCAAAGGCAGGACCAGCTAATATTCCAAAACGATCCTCAAGCCACCGTTTGAGGACATCTCCGGCTGCAAATCTTACTGTAATGGAAGGAGACCTGTGGGGGGCGTACTCTACCTCAGCCTCTGCAAGAGCAGTCACACAAGTAGGACACCAATAGACTGGTTTTTTACTCTTAATGACATGACCATCCATAAATATGCGGCAGAACTCCTTACAGATGGAGGCCTCGTAGTCATAGGTCATCGTGAGATAAGGGTTGTCCCAGTCTCCCAATAATCCCAGCCTTGAGAATTCTTCTTTCTGTATGCGTACGAATTTTTCCGCATAGCGTCGGCATGCCTTACGCACGGCCAACTTGCTCATCTTGGACCTCTTGGACCCCAAGTCTTTCTCAACGTTATGCTCAATGGGCAGTCCGTGGCAGTCCCACCCCGGTATATAAGGCGTATCAAACCCCATCATATGGTGAGATTTTACGATTATGTCCTTCAGGACCTTATTGATCGCATGGCCCAGGTGTATGTGGCCATTTGCATAGGGAGGGCCGTCATGAAGTATGAAAGGGGGCCGTCCCTGTCCTTGTTCTCTCAGTCGCCCATAAAGATCCATGGCCTTCCAGCGCTTGAGCATTTCAGGCTCTCGTTGAGCGAGATTTGCCTTCATTGGAAAACGTGTCTTGGGAAGGCTTAGTGTCTTTTTGTATTCCATTATTCAATCCTCTGATCGACTTCTCTGGTGTTGTTTTGTACATAGGCGTTCACAGGTTCAGGGTTCACCGTTCAGGGTTGTTTTCTTTTGATAACCTTTACTAACCCCGTACCTTGAACCTTTGAACCCAGAACGCTTACTTTTGTCCTATTTTGCGGGCCATCTTACACCAGCCTTAATCCGATCTCAAATACGGATTGAAATAGCCGAACCGGAGCTTGGGAAACCGCTTTTTAAGTATTGTTACCATACCCCTTATCCCTGTCCGATGACCTGTATATTCGTAGCCTATGCCATCCAAATACCAGTCAGGATCAATGCTGTGATTTCTGAGCTGGATGAGATCAAGATCCAATTCCTCTATCAGTTCCGAGAGCCGGTCTATCTCTGCCATCTCATCCGTAAGACCCGGCAGGACAAAAAAATTGATGGAAACAAAGCGTCCTGCCTCCTTCATAATCCTCCATGAAGCCAGCACATCATTTTGATCATAGCCCTTTGGCCGGAAATAGGCATGATAATAGTCTCTGCGTGTACTGTTCATGCTGATCCTTATGCTGTCAAGCCCTGATGAAATCAGGTTTTGTACTTTTTCCGGAAGGCTGGCATTGGTGTTGAGATTAATAGTCCCTTTATCTGTCTCCTCTCGTATCTTGATCACCGACCGCTCCAACAATTTTGCCTGAAGCAGAGGTTCTCCCTCGCATCCCTGTCCAAAGCTCACCACGGGTCTTTTTGCCCTTTTTAAATGGGGTACCGCAACCCCAGCAACTTCTTCTGTTGTGGGTACAAAGGTAATCCTGTCCTGGCTGGCAGGAGGCACGCCACCTGATTGCAATGATATACACCCAAGGCAGGCTGCATTACAGACAGGTGAAGTGGGAAGGGGGCCTTCCCACCTTCCCAGGAAGAGATTTTTTGCAGCAGGACACCCATAGGTGAGGCTGCATTTTCCCAGATGTTGTATTAGCCTGTTTCCCTGATTTTTTTTAAGCATGGTAATGGTTTTTTTGCGGACTTCTTCCGGACGGAAGTTGCAAAAATCCTGACGTGTATCAAGATCACTCCTGAAGCCTGCCGCCCAAAAATGCCCCTTCCACCAGCCAACGGCAGTATAAGTAAAGAGAGGCAAAGGAGGAATGTCGGAACTTGACCTGTGGAAGGCGGCAAGAGCGGTCTGTGTATGGGCAGGGGCCATAAAGGCAGCAACCGCCCGGACTTTTCCCTTAGCATTGGCAGGATCTTCATCCAGCACCACCATATCGTCCCGATCCTGATCCCAGCCCACAGGCAGGCGGTCGGGCAGCACAAAAAGCTCACTCCCCTCAGGCAGGGGAATAAGATCCTTAAGGTCTACCGGATGCAAGACACGGCCGCTCCTTCCTGCCATTTTGAGTTCAGGCAGGTCGTAGATCTGACCTCCAGAGTCCGCGTAGACCAGAGATGGCATTTTACTTGGATGTCTCATGAGACGAGTCTAAACTGAAATGGCTTTAGTTTGTACATATTTCATGATTTTTGACTTCAATAGGCTTACCACTGCGACAAAATTCTCTCAAAGAATTCGAAGAGGTTCAAAAGTACCTGTAAAGTTCATTCAGAACCGGTGTCCCCTAATT
>JAFDDO010000062.1 GCA_019310825.1 Deltaproteobacteria bacterium
GATATCAAAGCATTGGCATCCTATAGAATTACAGCTTACGCTAGATGTAGGAGAAAAACCGCTGCCGCCACCAGAGTCACAGCTATGTCCATCATAGAGTAGAATCCACCAGTCACTGGCCACAGCAGACCACACAAACTCGTCATACTCGTCTATTCTGTTGAATACTCGTAAGCTTTGAATAGGGGGAGGCTCACTCTTTTTTGCGACAAATTCAAGGTTAAGCGGGCTTACGCCCAGTTCTCCACTCTTTGAAGGCTCGATCTCCAGAGTTACATCTATTGTCTGCAAAACCGAGTACGTACCCTGGGTGGCATTGACAGAAACAGTACCTGTATAGATGCCCACAGGCCTTCCTATAGGATCAATGGTCAGTGTCATGCTATCAGAATGGTTTACATTTCCATCCGATGAATTTGAATCAAGCGTAATCCAGCCCTGATTTGACCATGCCTCCCATGTGAAATTTCCATCATTAGCATTGGAATCATAGATGCTTACCATATAGGTTTCGGCATTATCGCTGTCTTCAGAGACTACGACATAGACGGTGCTGGGACCCACTCCAATTGGGGACGCCTGAACTGATACTGTATTAAGTAAAAAGAGAGCCAAAAAACAGGAAATCAGGACACAAGCAGATTTAAAACGGCCAATATTCCCTTGATTAAGGCCCCAATGCCTAGGTAGCTTTATTGAGTATGACATTATTTTTCTCCTGTCATTAAGCCTTTTTTATGAACCCCATGTAGCCGGATCTTCTGGTACCTGTACTGGATCTTCTGGTACCTGTACCTGTTGATTTTTAATAATGGGGCCATTGGCCTCTTGGATCTCTGATTCCACTTTTTCTTTAGTAACAACCATTGGCTGCACATTAGAGGCTTCAGCGTAATCATCCACCGGGATATTGGACAAAGCGTTCGCGAGATTAACGATTAATGCCCCCGCAGCTTCTTCAACCGCTCTATCAATTTGAGTCCTTACTGCAGGATCTGCCCACATAGTTATAGGCTCAACCTGTTTTTCCACCCGATTTGCCCAAATAATCCGTCCATCATTTGCATTTTGCAAGGCAAGACTTATTTGAACTACTGCTTGTGAAACTTGGCCTCCCTTAGACGCCAAATACGCGGCTGATGCCCCGGCCGCACCCCATACAGCAGCATTATATCCAACATAATCACTATATCCGCCTTCATGGCTGACAGATTCCGTAGCAAAATGTGGATGGGAACCACCTGATATTGTGGTCTTTTTGTGAGGAGATGTGAAAGGCGTTTCCGCATGGCTACCAAACAGGGCTCCAAGGCCACCGCCTATAGTTAAATTCTGCCAAAGATCGTATCGTTCAGATTCTGCAAATCCAAATAATAGAGCGGAACTCGTGTCAAAGAAAAACGGCAGAATCCCAATCTGAAGTGGATTAAGAGTATTTCCTTCTCTTACTTCATATTCAACAACACGACCTCTTAAAATGTAATCAGCTCCAAAACGACGCCCTATTTGTTTTATGGTTCCAGGATCAAGACCGACTCTTGTGACCTCGTAGCGTTGATTGGACTTTGCCAACTGTTCATTCACTACCACCAGCTTCTGAATTTCTTCTTGCATGGCATCTGACCAGTCGTTACCCAATTCTTCCGTGATTGATCCGTAAGAGTTGCTGGAACGAATGGAAGGCTTACCAATAATCTGGATGACTCCGAGATCAACCATATATTGCACAACGTCTTCTTTAAGCGGGACATAAAATCCCTTTTCAGCTAGCCGGTATATCAGTGCTTCATAAATCTTGACCTGACGGCGAAGAGAATCGTCTGGGCGGACTCCCATGGTATAATCCGCCAAAGGTAAGACGACGATTTGTTTTGCCGCACTATTTGGATATTGAACAGAGGTATTGAGGGGCACGACAGAATCCTTAATTTTTTGGCCGCAACTAGCAAGGCAAACCATAATTGTCAGTAAAAGCAGTAAAATAAACCACCTGTTAAACATAACTTTCCTCCCGGAATGCCTATTGTTTCTTGAAATATTTTAATCTAAATATACTTATCGGACATATATATAATTACTTTAAAATTTTGTAACCGCTCAGGGACTCAAAGTTTCAAGGTCCAGGGGTTTAGGGTCCTAAATTATTTTTGCACCGGATGGACTGTGGAAGCTTTACTGAAAAAAAAGAACATCGAACATCGAACGTCGAACGTTCAACATCGAATGTTGAATGGAAAAAGATGAAGAAACAGACTTATGACTTGGAAGAAAGGCTGCTCAAGTATACAGAAATAGCCGTTGAATGTTCGGTATTGGATATTCGTTTTTCATTCGATGTTGGACGTTAGATGCTCGACGTTGGACGTTCATCTTTATAAATTTAACCTCTGAACCCTGAACCTCTGAACCCCTGAACCTCAAAGCATCCCGCAATTCACCGCATACAACAGGGCCTTTCGGATTTCCTCCTGCAGATCAGGGGTGCTGATTTTCTGTCCTTTTTTGTCCTGCACGTAAAAGACATCCACTACCTGGTCGATCTTCGTACCTATCTTGGCCATAAAAATATTTATGCCGAAGTCCGCCAGGGTACGGGTAATGTCATAGAGAAGCCCGATCCTGTCCTCTGCATAGACCTCTACGATTGTAAAGAAGTCTGAAGCTTCGTTGTTCAGGATAACTTGGGCCCGGCGTTTGAGGCATTTCTGCCAGTCGCCTGATGTTATCGGCCTGTATTTTTCCGCCAGTCGGTGGGCTAGCCCCAGCCGGCTGTCCAAGGCCAGGTTCAGATTTTTTTTAAGGGTTTCCCAATCCTGTTCATCGTAGCCTTTGTTGACCGAGGATTTTACATCCAGCACATCTATAGCTGTCCCATCCCTTAAGGTAAAAATTTGAGCAACGAGCACGTTGAGATTGTGAAGGGCCAAAATTCCAAATATCCTGGCAAGCAGCCCGGTTCGGTCCTTGGCCATCACTAGCAGGGACCAGTAAGTTCTCCTGTCCTCAGCCAATACCAGGGAGGGTTGATCTGACAATCGAGTCTTGAGTTGGATATGCCTTTCAATGTCTTCTGGCGTAAAGCCCAGTATGTAGTCATCAGGCATTATGGCCAGGCTCTTTTTTCCTTTTTCCCCAAGCCTGGAGGCTATCTGGTGTTTCATCCAATCTAAGGCCTGATTCCGTTGGTAATCGTAGAATTCTGATCCTTCCAGAAAAAGGGTGATTTTTAAGTATAGATCATGCACCAGTGCCGCTTTCCAATCATTCCAGACGTTTGGACCGGTTGCCTTTGAATCCGCTATGGTGAGAAGATAGAGCATTTTTAAACGTTCAATGTCCTGTATTTCCCTCGAGCAGTTCAATATGAGGGTTTCATCTTCCAGGTCCCGTCTAGTAGCAATATGCACTAGATAGAGATGTTTTTGTACAAGGAAGGATAGGCAGGCGCATTCCTCCAAGGAAAGTCCCATTTTATCCCCGATATTCTGGACTATTTCGCCTCCGCGTTCAGCGTGGTGTCCGCCATGGCCCTTTCCTATATCATGTAAAAGGGCAGCGAGATAAAGTATATGAGGTGATTCCAGGGCCATAAAAATCCGGGGCTCTTCCTCCTTCAGATCATGGAGTTCAGCAACAGTTTGGAGCAAGTGCCTGTCCACTGTGTGAACGTGATAGACATCGTGTTGTCCAAGGGATTTGATCACAGAAAATTCTGGGATGTAGGCGGCAAGAAGACCTGAATCCAGTAAAGCCTCGAGGACCTTTAAAGGCTTTTTGGCATCCTGAAGCGTTTGCATAAATGCCTTAGCCATGCGTTTTGAGGATCTCAAATCTTCATCTACAAGGTCTAGGTTAGCGCTTATAAGCCGTCTTGTCTTGTAATGTATGGGCAGGCCGGTCTTGGCTGCATGGGCAAAGATCCGCATTAAGAGATAGGGAAATTTTTCAAGTAGTGATGGATCAGTGAGTTTTATGCGGCAATCAATGACCTCTATACCAGGTTCAAGAATTTTATTTTGTTTTTTGCAGGTGGAAAGCTTCAAAAGCTCTTCAACGTTTTCAAAAAACAGATCCGATGTGATGGCTATATTCTGTAGATGTCCATAAACCTCCTTCATGAAGTGTTCCACACCAAGCATGTTTTTACTGTCTTTGTGGCCAAGGAAACTACAAACTTCCTCCTGATACTCGAAAAAGAGCCTGTCGTTTTTGCGAAGGTTAATATAGTGGAGCCTATTTCTTATCCGGAGCAGATAATCCCATGACTCTTCCAGTAGGTTCTTTTCCTCTTTGGTAATGAGCCCTGCCTCTTCAATGGATTTGATGTCATCCAGCCCAAAAAGGACCTTAGAAGTCCACATGATAGAATGAAAGTCCCGCAATCCCCCCCTGCTTTCCTTAATGTTAGGCTCAAGGAGATAGGCATTGGCTCCGAATCGTCTATGCCTCTTCTTTCTATGAGCAATCATGTCCTCCACAAAGGCCTTTTCCCTGCCTTTTAGAAATTTCTGAATGAACTCGTGCTTCAGCCTGAGAAAGAGTGAATCATCTCCATGTATAAACCTGGCATCTAATAGTGCTACCTGAAAGAAAAAGTTTTTTTTGGCGTCGACTAGGCAGGCATCAACAGTTCTCACACCGTGACCTACCTCTAAACCAGCATCCCATAAAGGGTAAAAGACGGATTCAGCAACAGCGGGCACCCGGTCTTCTACCTCTGGTTCATAAAGCAACATCACGTCAATATCAGAAAATGGGAAAAGTTCTGATCTTCCGTATCCTCCTAAAGCTATCAAGGCCATTTTACCCTTAGCATCTGGGCAAGCAGACAATGCCTTTGATAAAAAGGCATCCACAATCCTGGTGTGCTCTATGAGAAGTTCCCGTCCCTTGAGCCCTCGCTCCCATAAGATTTGCAGGGCCTCGCGACCGGAACGTAACCCATCTGATTTTGATGAATGATCTAGCATTTTATTCAGTTGTTAAATGGCATCCTTATCCCTCTCACCTGTTCGTACCCTTATTACTTCCTCCACAGGCAAGACGAATATCTTTCCATCACCTAACTTCCCCGTATAGGCAGCATCTCTAATCGTATCAACCACAAGTTCCTCCCGCGACGCATCTACGATAATTTCTATCCTTACTTTTGGGATAAAGTCCACAACGTATTCGGCCCCACGGTAGACCTCTTTATGTCCCATTTGCCGGCCATAGCCCTTTACCTCGGAAATGGTCATCCCTTTTATGCCTATCTCATTGAGTGCTTCCTTTACATCATCCAGTTTGAAGGGCTTTATAATAGCCTCAATCTTTTTCATGGATGTCCTCCTTTAAATGACTCGAGAGTCCAAAGTTCGTTAAATAGTTGAGTAGTGACTACTTTACCTGTAAATTCAATATGTTATAGATAAAACAGCATCAATAGTCCAATTTTTACACGAACAACAGGCATCCTTCACGACAAGTCAAAAGTAGTTTATACTTTGATGATCTTGTATTTTGGTATTAAGTCTTAGGCGTTTTGCAGTTTAATTAGTTTTGACATCGGCATTTAATTCAATAATACACGCTTTTTAGAAAAAGTGTAAATTGGTGAATGAAGGATGCCGAAAATAATTGTTATCATTTTCTACTCGAAAGAACAGGCCAAATGGAATTTCAGAATTGTATCAGAAATGAGTATGGCAAGTGTGATGTCCCGTCCAATACCATCAAAAGAATAAAAGACGGGTTACAAAAAATGGACCTCGAAGTTGAATACTACTCCTTTCAAGTATCGGACAACATTTATTGGGGGCGAGTATGGATTGATTCAATAAGGATAGTCTGTAATGGAAAAGGCATTACCCCTGAGCTTGCCGAGGCCAGTGCATATGCAGAGCTGGCTGAACGCCTCAGTGCCGGGCTGTTCTATCCAGTCTTTGAAGAGCAGGTAAGATTTAATGTTCCATGCCTTTACAATGAGGAAACTAACAGGTTTCTGAATTATGAATGGATGGAAGGATATATTTATTCTCACCAGGATAATTTGGAAAATTGTCTTAAAATAGAAGATCTGCTGGCAAATGAAACTCATCTGACACATAAGGATATTGAAGATCTAAAAAACTGCAGTATGGGCGGACACTGGGTTGACGGTTTTTCAATAGTCCGTGAACAGATAGTAAAAGTACCGGTCAATTTTGTTTCTTATATTCACGGATCTAACGGTATAGCGGCAGGGAATACCATTGAAGAGGCGATGATTCAGGCCACATGTGAAATATTTGAACGTTATTCCCAAATACAGACCATTAAATCTGAAAAAATCATACCCTCAATTGATCTAGATTCTGTGGAAAATGAGACCATAAGGGATATGATTAAATTTTATCAGGGAAAGAATGTCGACGTAATGATCAAGGATCTTTCCCTTGACGGCCTGATACCCTGCATAGGCGTCCTGTTTATAAACAACAATCTGCGTATTGATCGCCTGGAACATAGAATTTTGATACCGGGCGTATCCTTCAATCTGGAGGAGGCCCTGACAAGGTGCTTTACAGAAAGCATGCAGGGCAGGGAAACTCTATTAACTCCCCGTCCTGAGCTGGACAGACCGGTTGTCCATAGATCTCAGGTTAATGACTATTATATGTTAATGAAATGCAGTATTTCTCTAAAGGATATCTCTTTTCTCGATCAAGGGGAAAACAAGACTTATAAAAATATCAAAACCAACGATGTCCTTAGTGAAATTGAGGCAATCAAAAGGATATGTGAAGCATTAAATACTGATTTTATATTATTAAACCACACCCATCCGATATTAAATTTTCCAGTGGTAAGAGTAATAATTCCAAGAATTTCTGATTTTCTACCTTTTTTAAGACAGGACGTCCTCGTATCCGGGCCAACAAGACCTTCAGCTACGTTGCGCGGAGGAGAATTCAAGAAGATAATGCAGAGCTTTTTTGTCTGAAATTTCAGCAGGCAGGATTCCTGCACCACAGATGGGGAATTTATGTAAAATAGCTCGTAGCTTATAGCAAAAAGTTTCCGAGGCTGATTCCGCTCAAAATGCCCCAGATGCAAGGCGCGAGATTTCCGAGGAACGAGGCGTACTCAACGTACGTCGCAGTGACGAGGAAATCGAAGCAACGCTGCAGATGAGGTATTTTGAGCGGAATCAGGGCATTATGTATTTTTGCTCATGCCTTGGCACCCACCACCGTATGAAGTTGTAAGTTATACCGGCAGGAGCAGGCTCAATACCCTTGAAACGCTTGTGGACCAAGGGAAGAGCCATTGGAACGTAAAGAAAAGTATAGGGCTGATCCTCGGCCAGTATCTCCTGGATACGCCAGTATATTTTCTTACGTTCATTGCGGTCAAAGGTCCTTCGCCCTTCCACAAGGAGGCGGTCCATCTCAGGGTTCCGGTAACTGATAAAGTTTAGCTCCTTCCCTCCTGTCTTGGAGGAATGCCAGATGTCATAGATGTCCGGGTCCTGTCCTAATGTCCAGCCCAGTATTACTGCCTCGAACCGCCTCTTGTCTATAAAGTCGTTGATAAAGGCTGTCCACTCAAGGGTTCTGATCTTCATCTCTATCCCGATCTGCTTGAGCCTGTATTGAATTATCTGGGCTGTTCGATCCCTCAGAGGATTACCCTGATTGGTTATTGTAGTGAATGAGAAGGGCGTACCTTCTTTATCCAGCCAGCCGTCTCCGTCCCTGTCTAACCAGCCTACCTCGGCAAGCAAGGCTGTTGCCCTTTTCGGATCATATGGATAACGTCTGACATCAGGGTTATAAAACCATGCATCGGGTTTATATGGGCCGGTCGCTTTCACTCCGTATCCCAAAAGCACTCCACGGATTATTTCATCCTTATCTATGGCAGAGGCAATGGCCTGTCTCACTTTTTTGTCTGTAAAGAGGTGAAATTTTAAATTATAACCTAGATACGTATATGAAAAAGAAAGATAGCGATATTTGTTAAAATTTATTTCGAAAAACGGGGTATTTGCCTGCCTTTCATATTGGATTGGAGATAACCCCATCCAGTCAAGGCCACCTGATTTCAGCTCAAGGAACATGGTTGCCGGGTCAGGTATTATTCTCATTATATAGCGGTCGAGATAAGGCCGTCCTTCAAAACAGGTGGGATTTGCCTTCAGCACTATACGTTCCTGAGTCTTCCATTCTGAGAGACTGTACGGACCCAAGCCGACAGGGTTACGTCCAAGGGGACTCTTTGTGATGTCCTTTCCATCCAGCAGATGCTTTGGCAGTACGACCAAATTCCCCCAGGAACTCAGGGCAGGGGCAAATGGCTCTCTGTAGGTCACCTTAAAGGTATAAGGGTCAGGTGCTTCGGCATTTTTGACCTCCATAAAATCGCCCGCGTAGGCAGTTGGAGTACCTGGGGCTGTGATGGTCTTAAAGCCAAAGAGCACGTCCTCCGAGGTAAACGGCTCACCGTCCTCCCATTTAATTCCCTCTCTGAGCTTAAAAGTAATGGTAAGTCTGTCAGGAGAAATTACCCATGACTCTGCCAGATCACCAACTAGGTTGAGATCCTTGTCGTATTTAACCAGACCGTTATATATAAGGCCTGCGATCTGGTGAGACGTCGCGTCAGAGGCCAGCATGGGAACCAGGGTAGTGGCGTCCCCGATAGATCCCAAGACAATGGCATCGCCGTAATCCGGCTCGGTCGCAAAGGAAAGGTTGAAGGTTGAAGGTAGAAGGCTGAAGGGAAAAAGTGAAAGAGAAGAAACCAAAAAAAGAAGGAGCCGAATAAACTGAAGTCGTGAGAGGTGGGCAGGAGAAATCACGTTAAGTTCTGAACCTTTAGCCTTCAGCCTTCTACCTTCCACCTATCCTCCTTCCTCTCCCTGAGGGCCTCAACACAGCTATACGGCACCCTGAGTCCTCCGGTGCCTATGCCTACCATTATTTTTGGTTTGGCCTTGCCATGATAGTCGCTACCGCCAGTGGGGACCAGGTCATACTTCTTGCAGAGTGACAGAGACAGATTGGTTAACTCTTTGTTATGCATACTGTAGTAACATTCGATGCCGTCGAGACCCTGCTCTGTCCACTTTGCTACAAGCTCATCCAGATGTGCGGGAGTTCCAAATTCAAGTGA
Source organism: Deltaproteobacteria bacterium (assembly GCA_019310825.1). Lineage (GTDB taxonomy): Bacteria > Desulfobacterota > Dissulfuribacteria > Dissulfuribacterales > UBA3076 > UBA3076. Next base: position 9,139 of record JAFDDO010000062.1, read on the forward strand.
CATGGGATGGGCCAGGACCGCCAGACCCCCGGCCTTATGTATGGTAGTTATTGCCTTTTCCGGACTGAGAATGGATTTTGGAACATAAGCAGGAGCACCCTTTTTCAGATAACGGGCAAAGGCCTCATTTGTGGATTTTACATAGCCTCGATTTACCATGGCCCTTGCAATGTGGGGGCGGCCGATTTGCCCTCCCTTGCCCATTTCCTCCAGCTCATTCCAGGATATTGGACGGCTCAGGTTTTTAAGACGTTCCAGAATCAAAGGATTTCGCGTGGCCCTTGCGGACTGGACCTCTTTCAATACCTCGTTTAATTCAGGTGAATCCGGGTCAAAAAGATAGGCCAGAACATGCAGGGTGCCATGTGATATCCGAACGCTCAGTTCCACACCGGGCAGTATCTCTATTCTGAGTTTTTCGGATGCCTCAAGGGCTTCTGGAAAACCTGCCACAGTATCATGGTCGGTGATCGCAATTGCTGCAAGACCTGAGTTGACGGCAAGCTGTATTACTTCAGCAGGTGAATCAGAACCGTCGGATGCAGTGGTATGTGTGTGCAAATCGCAGTATTTCATTTACGCCTTTCTGTAACTTGTGAATGATGTCTTGTCCAGGGTTCTATGACCAAAGCCAATAACATTATAAAACGTAACAGCCGACCTTTCCATATTAAAGATGTCATAGACGTTCTCAATTTCTCGCAGGTTAAGCGTGTCGGCCATCAATTTTTTGTCTAAAATCGGAATCCAGTATTTTCTAAAAAGGTTTCGCAATCTGGATGCCTGATCAAGTCCGTCATGAAGAGAGAACTTTAGACTATCAAGTTTATAAGAGCATGTGAGTTATTCAATGCACTAATTTTCCTCTCAATGCCATGTACTGTTTTTTTGCGAGCTGCGCGGATTTGCCGAAAATTGCGTAAAAAAATAACACCATCTGAAAATCTTTAGCTTTATTATTGTCTTAGTTACGATCGGAAACAAAATACAGCTTTTGCACAATGATAAGGATTTTCAGCCAATTGAAGAACAATGCGGTTTGAGGTGCTATCATTAATCAAAAAAGGGGATTAGATCGCAGTTTTTAAATTGAGTTTTAATACACTATCCAGTAAAGTCATTAAAATTCTAGATTAGGGTTTTCTTTTTAGCCACTTTAGAGGAAAAGCGTAGTTTCATGCTTACTGTTTTTAGACCAAATAGTGAAGGTGTAGAGCGTTGCTCTGATATTAACAAGGGCAGCTGGATAAATCTGGTAGCTCCTACCCCTGAGGAACTGGACCGAATCCAGAAGGAACTGGGAATACTCCCGGAGTTCTTGAGATATCCGCTAGATGAGGAAGAGACCTCCCGGATAGAACGGGAGGAAGGTCATTTTTTGATCACCATAAAGATCCCAGACCCACGTCATGAGG
>JAFDDO010000063.1 GCA_019310825.1 Deltaproteobacteria bacterium
TTATACAGAAAGATCAAAGATGATTCCCCTGCAAAAGGGAGAAGAAAATGTCGGAATCTGGCACAATGAAAAGGTGAATATTCTTCAAGATTATCGATTCGCATTTGGAGAAGACCCACCGGCCATTGCAAGTCTTGCCATTATGAACGACTCCGACAATACGAAGGAGCATGCGGTATCCTATGTAGATGATATAGAAATTTATAAATAAGAGAGGGATAAGAATCAATAAAGAGAAGTATATATGATTTCTATTATAATCCCTGTATTTCACGAAGAAGACAGAATAGAAGCTCTCCTTGCTCATTTTCATAAGCAACGCACAGGAGTGGATTATGAAATAATCATTGTTGATGGTGATCCCCAAAGAAGCACTATAAAAAGGATCAAGCAAAGAGAGGGGCTTGTAATAATCGGTTTTGAAAAAGGGCGGGGCACACAAATGAATGCCGGTGCTCGTAGTGCCAAAGGAGAAATTCTCTTATTTCTCCATGCAGATACTTTCCTGCCCTATGGGGCGCTTGAAAAAGTGACTTTTGTCATGCAAAAAAACACCTATGTCGGGGGCGCGTTTGATTTGGGTGTGGATTCTCCCAACCTATTGATTAGATTTATTGCTCTTTGTGCGTCATTGCGATCGCGTATTACAAGGGTCCCTTTTGGAGACCAAGCAATTTTTATCCGCCGAGACTATTTTAATGCTATCGGGGGCTATAAAGAAATCCCCTTGATGGAAGATGTTGATTTGATGAAAAGAATCAGAAAACAAGGCCATAAGATATGTATTATTAAGGATAGGGTGAAAACCTCTTCCAGAAACTGGGAAGAGAACGGGATCGTATTTACTGTGTTAAGAAATTGGATAATACAGATCCTTTACTTCCTTAAGATGTCACCTCATATATTGGTTAAATTTTATTATCGGTAGAGATCCAGCACCATGAGACAGGAAAAAAGTCTGGTGTTAGAAGAGGGGTGACTTGAAGAATGTATAAAAAAATTAGTGAATATGGAATTATCGGGAATCTCCATTCTGTAGCCCTCGTTGGTCTAGATGGTTCCATAGACTGGCTCTGTCTTCCTCATATAGATTCTCCAAGTGTCTTCGGCAGCTTACTTGATGATAAAAAGGGGGGTCGATTTGCCCTTGTTCCTTTAAATCCATGGGATTCAATTTCGGAATATATCGCCGGGACAAATATTCTGAGGACAAAATTCAGAACAAGGAAGGGAATTGTGCATCTTACTGATTTTATGCCCATACCCTTAAGCGGGAGAGAGGAAAGAGAGGAGGAGGAACATGAACTATACAGACTTGTTGAAGGGATAAAGGGCGATGTGAGAGTTAAAATGGTGTTTGACCCTCAGTTTAACTATGCGCGCAGTAAAACATCTCTTGAGAGATTCGATACATATCTGATTGCTCGAGGAAAGAATGAAAATATGGTGCTCTGTTGCACTCATTCTCTTACGCATAGCAGCGAAAGGGAGACAACAGAATGGACCTTGTCTGAAGGTGAATCTTTATGGCTTCATTTAAGATACGGGACAGAGCTTTACAATAAACTTGATCCTCAAAGGGCTCAGAAATCTCTTGAGGATACAACAGAGTATTGGAGAAACTGGCTCAAAAAGAGTGAGACAGGAACAGTGTTGAACTTAGGCTCATATAAACAAATGGTTGAACGCTCCGCCCTTACCTTAAAGTTGCTCTATTATGAACCCTCAGGGGCGATTGCAGCAGCTGCAACTACTTCATTGCCAGAAGAAGTTGGTGGAATAAGAAACTGGGATTATCGATTTAGCTGGGTAAGGGATACCTCCTTTACCCTGCAAGCACTCTTCAATCTTGGGCATCTGTCTGAAACAGAAGGATACCTTAGATGGATCGAACAACTGATCTCTAAACATGGGGTAGAGAAGCTACGTATAATGTATCGCTTGAATGGTGAAGAAGTCTTTCCTGAGCAGGAACTTCTTCATCTTGATGGCTATAAAGGATCAAGGCCGGTGCGCATAGGAAACGAGGCTGCCACACAGAATCAGATCGATATATATGGGGAGATAATGGACGCCGCCTTAAGATTATCAGACTATGTGGGAAAAATCAGCCCCGATCTGTGGCCCTTTCTTCGCGCTATCTGTGATTGGGTAATAGTCCATTGGCATGATAAAGATAATGGTATTTGGGAAATGCGGGGCGAGCCCTTTCATTTTGTGTATTCTAAGGTGATGTGTTGGGTTGCCTTAGATCGAGGGATCACTATCGCCGAAAGGTATGGTTTCCAGGCAGATAGAGCAACATGGAAGGTCTGTCGGTCTCAAATCAAGGAAGAGGTGTTAGAAAAGGGATGGAGTGAGAAAAAGCATTCTTTTGTTCAACATTATGATACCGAGGCACTTGATGCCAGCAGTCTCCTAATTCCTTTATTCGGATTTCTTCCTTTTGAAGATCCTCGGATCATTTCAACTATTCAGGCAATAGATCGAGAGTTGAGTCATAATGGGTTTCTGTATCGCTATCGGGCTGAGGATGGATTGTCAGGAGGAGAGGGGACATTTCTACTTTGTACTTTTTGGCGTATACGCTGTCTTATTGGTTTGCAGGAACTTGAGAAGGCAAAAGATTTGCTCCATCAAATAGAAGGTATCGCGAATCATCTTGGCCTCTTTGCTGAAGAGTACGACATGAACTGGCAGGAGGCCCTTGGAAATTTCCCTCAGGCATTTACCCATATCGGCTATATAGACAGTGTAATAGCCTTATGTAATGAAATGACGAAGGAACGTGAAGAGAAGAGTATCCATGATAAAAAGCGAGCTTCAAAAGCCCTCTTTCTGGCAAGAAAAATTATCCTCAATGAGGGAGAACCGCTCTGTGATGATATGCATGCCAAGAAGATAAGCATTATGCTTAAGAATTCGATGAATGTTTTAAGAGGCGCTTTTTTCGATTCACAGACCAAACGTATTGCCTATGAAAAGATGAGATATTCAGACGCATATAAGCGCTATGAAAAAGTAAGCTATTGTCTCAAAAAGATGCGTCTTGATGAGTTAAAGACACGAGACGAGCAGGTGGCCTTTTGGATTAATATGTATAACGTTATTGTTATTCATGGAGTGGTGACATTAAGAATCAGAGACTCAGTAAAAGAGGTGAGGAATTTTTTTAAAAGGATTCATTTTCAAATAGAAGATATGCTTTTTAGTGCTGATGACATTGAACATGGCATTCTCAGGGGGAATAGACGACCTCCCTATTCCTTGTTCAAGGTCTTTAAGGGGAATGATTCAAGGCTTACCTATAGCATCACTCCTCTTGATTGGCGAATTCACTTTACACTTGTCTGTGCCTCTTCGTCCTGCCCACCCATAGAGGTTTATACCGCAGAGAATCTAGACAGAGAATTGGCCATTGCAACAGAAACATTTTTAAATGCAGGGGGGGTAAAGATTAACCAAGAGCAAAACCGGGTCTTTCTCTCGCGGATTTTTAAATGGTATTCAGGGGATTTTAACACAAATCAAGAGGAACTATTGAGAAGTATCGCTCCTTATATCTATAATGAGGAAGACAGAATGTTTCTTGAGAGAAAAGCAGGATATGTAACAATAGACTATCAAGACTATGATTGGCGACTTAACCGATATTGATTTGAGAAAGATAATCCTATGAAGGAGAAAGGGCTTATTGTTTTTATTCGATATCCGGAAAAAGGCCGCGTGAAAACCCGTCTTGCCCAGTATCTTGGAGATGATTTAACCTTAGATTTGTATAAACATTTTCTTGTTGATATCCTCACAATGTGCCGGATGATTGATGCGGAAATAATGATAGCCTATTCAATTTCTGAGCAAAGGAAAGATGAAGTCTTATTTTTCAGTGAGCGATATATGCATTTTTGTCAGAAGGGTGATGATCTTGGGCAGAGGATGTTTCATGCCCTTTGTGAGGCAGCAGAGCGAGGTTGTAAGAAATGTATCCTAATCGGCAGCGACATTCCTGACCTTCCTGCTGCAATAATTAATAATGCCTATAACGCATTGAATTCATCTGACATTACCCTTGGCCCAAGTACCGATGGGGGGTATTATTTGATTGGTTTTTGCTCTGAGAGAATTGACCATAGGATTTTTAATAAGGTGAAATGGGGAACCTCATCCGTGCTCAAGGATACATTAGAGAATATTAAAAAGACAGGCATGAGTTTCTTTCTCCTTCAAGAGTGGAGTGATATTGATGAGTTATATACTTTAAAGAGGTATTACAGCCGTTATAAACAGCGGAAAAAGATGTTCAGTACTATGGAATTTCTGGAGCACAATAAAGGAATTTTTAAAGAATAAATAGAGAGTATTTGGATTTAAAAAGAACGGTGAGACGAAAGGAGTGGCTTGAAAATGATTAATGATTTCATAAAACAATCACGGGATGAAATACCATTTACAAAGAAACAGCTCATAGACATGCTCAATTATTCTCCGAATTCCCCCGAAAACTATCAGATAATGGCAGAAGCATATCGGATTTCCAGCGAATTAACAGGTAACAAGGCAGAGATACATGCTCAATTTGCCTTGAATCTAGCTCCCTGCAGTAAGAACTGTGCTTTTTGTTCCTTTGCCCGTGTAAATAAGATCTTTTCTAAGGCCTCTGAAATAGATGCTCCCGAGGCGATTATGCGTGCGAAACAATTTGAACACGACGGAGCAAATGCAATCTATGTTATGACTACCGCAGATTTTGATTTTGGAAAATTCCTTGAAATTTCTCAGGAGATAAAAAGAAATTTAAAGAGTGACACAACCTTAATTGCAAATATTGGTGATAAAAATTTTTCTGGAGCAAAGATGCTGAGGGATGTTGGCTATCATGGAGTATATCATGCGCCAAGACTTCGCGAAGGAAAAGATACCTCCATTGATGTAAAAAAGAGACTAGAGAGTATAAGAAATTTTCAGGAAGCGGGATTGGTAGTGGGCACATGTGTAGAACCTGTTGGCCCGGAGCATACCAATGATGAATTGGCAGATATGATTTTACTTACAGGAAGTTTTAATCCTGGATATAGCGGAGCTGCTCGACGCATAACTGTTCCGGGAAGTAAATTGTCTCAATATGGCATGATTTCGGAGTTTCGGATGTCGCAGATTGTTGCAGTGACCCGTCTTGGAATGCCGAGAAATGTAAAAGGCAATTGTACGCATGAACCGTGTACCTTAGGAGCAATAGCCGGTGCGAATCTTTTTTGGGCGGAGGTAGGAGCAAATCCACGTGACACGAAAGAGAAGACTGAAGAGGGCAGGGGGAATACTATTGAGAATTGTAAGGACCTTTTTGCAGAAACCAGCTGGGAAGTATTAAAAGGCCCTTCTGTTTATTATGAGAATAGTAATCAAGGATAAGCTGAGAATTGTTTTCTCCATAATAACCTGATTTCGCGTTTCAGCCAAATTGCTGTTGATAAAGGGCATTTGCTTTCGGAATAATTAGTATTAGAAAATGGTGAAAAAAGGCGGTGGTATCTAATACCACCGCCCTTTTTTTATTTGATTCCGAGTTCCTTTTCTTTCTCGGCTACTATCAGTCTGGTTTTGACTGCGGTGTCAGGTGTGAGGCTCATTGAGTCTATGCCGCATTCAACCAGAAATGCCGCAAAATCAGGGAAGTCACTTGGGGCCTGGCCGCATATGCCGATTTTGCATTTTGCCTTTTTGGCAGTATCAATGACTTGTCTGACCATACGTTTTACTGCCTCGTTTCGTTCATCATAGATGTGGGATACGAGTTCAGAGTCGCGATCAAGCCCGAGGATAAGCTGTGTAAGGTCATTCGATCCTATGGAGAAACCATCAAAGACCTCGGCAAACTGATCCGCAAGGATGACGTTGCTCGGGATCTCGCACATGACATAGACCTCTAGGCCGTTTTCACCCTGAACCAGGCCATGCTTTTTCATGACTTCAATGACCTGCTTACCCTCTTTAACAGTACGGCAGAATGGGATCATGACCTTTACGTTTGTAAGGCCCATTTCATTGCGTACCTTCTTGAGCGCCTCGCACTCCAGGGCAAAGGCAGGTTCAAAAACCTCTGCATAGTAACGGGAGGCGCCGCGCCACCCGATCATCGGATTGCTTTCAACAGGCTCATATTGGTGTCCCCCGATTAAATTGGCGTATTCATTGCTTTTGAAGTCCGACATACGCACAATGACGTCCTTGGGATAAAAACCTGCTCCAATGGTAGCCACACCCTGGGCCAGGGTATCAACAAAGAATTTGGTCTTGTCGTCATAGGCTGCAGTTTTTGCGTCAATGGCCTCTATCACTTTGGCAATTTCTTGATCAGACGCGGCCTTTTCCTTTAGTTCCGCATAGTTGAGCAGGGCAAGGGGATGGATACCTATGTGGGAACTGATGATAAATTCAAGACGTGCGAGTCCGACTCCCTCATTAGGTATTTGCCCTTGTGTAAATGCCTTCTCTGGAATCCCGACATTCATCATGATGTGTGTCTTTGTCTCGGGCACCTCATTGAAATTAATGCGCTCGACTTCAAAATCCAGGAGACCCTCACAGATCAGCCCCTCTTCACCCTCTGCGCAGGAGACAGTGACATCCTGACCTGCAGATAACTTATCAGTACCGTCCTCAGTGCCAACAACGCAAGTGATGCCCAGTTCTCTGGATACTATGGCTGCATGGCAGGTGCGTCCGCCCCGGTTCGTGACTATGGCCGATGCGATCTTCATGATGGGCTCCCAGTCCGGATCGGTCATGTCGGTAACCAGTACCTCTCCTTCCTTGAATTCCAGAATCTTGCTGGCGTCTTCAATAATATTGACCTTGCCCTGGCTTATCTTGGCACCAACGGCCTTTCCGGTAGCCAGAACTTCTCCGGTCTCTTTAAGGCGATAGGTCTCCATGAAGTTTTTGTCCTTCTGGGAATGAACCGTCTCAGGTCTGGCCTGAACAATGAAGAGCCCACCTGTGCCGACCTTTTCTCCATCACCGTCCTTGGCCCATTCGATGTCCATTGCCTTGCCGTAGTGATCCTCTATGATGCATGACCATTTGGCCAAGGTAACCAGTTCGTCATCTGAGAGGACAAAGTGGTGACGCTCTTCGTCTGAAGTGGTTACATTTTTTACCGGATTTTCCGGATCACTGGTATAAATCATCTTTTTTTGTTTAAGCCCAAGTCTTTTGCTCACTACCGGGCTATAACCTTCTTTCAGTGTGGGCTTGAAGACATAAAACTCATCGGGGTTTACTGCGCCCTGGACTACGTTTTCACCCAGGCCCCAGGCCCCGGTAATGTAAACAACATCCTCAAAGCCGCTCTCGGTGTCTATGGTAAATATGACTCCGGCGCTAGAGCTATCACTGCGAATCATTTTCTGGACAACAATTGAGAGATAGACATCGAAATGGCCGAACCCCTTGTCCTGGCGATAGGAAATGGCCCGGTCAGTGAACAGGCTGGCAAAGCAACGCTGGCAGGCATCAAGGAGCATCTCCGGCCCCCTGATATTGAGGTACGTTTCCTGTTGACCGGCAAAGGATGCGTCAGGGAGGTCTTCGGCAGTGGCTGATGACCTTACGGCAACATCGACATCCTTGCCGTAAATCCTTCCCATCATGGTATATGAGTCCTTGATAGCCTTCTCCAGGTCCTCAGGAAACTTAGCATTTAGAATTATGTTCCTGACCTTTTTCCCCCTTTCACGGAGGTCGGCAATGTCGTGTGTATCCAATCCATCCAGCGCATCCCGTATGGCCTGCTCGATACCGGCCTCTTTCAGAAGATGTTTGTAGGCATCGGCAGTGATGGCAAAGCCGTTCGGCACCATCACACCCTTTTCAGTAAGATGCCGATACATTTCGCCAAGAGATGCATTTTTCCCGCCTACCAAAGGTACGTCTTTGATCCCAATTTCGTTGAACCAGAGAATAAATGGCGTATCATTCATAACTAGTGCTCCTTGCTTTTAACGTCGATTTTGACTCTGCCTGTCCATTTTGTCGGATCTAGTATTGCGTTTCAAGAAAACCTTTACGCTATCATTGCGAGGAGCGAAGCGACGAAGCAATTTCAATAAGGCTCACAAACTATGTCACGAGATTGCTTTGCTAACGCTTGCAATGACTACTTTTTAATGAAACGCTATACTAGGATAATAAAAGTCCAATTTACCTATTATTATTTAAACGATTCCTGCCAAAGTAAGGTCTGCCAGACCGTAATCGTTTATGATTTTAAGCAGCAGAGTTTCTATATTTTTTCCTTATGTGCCTATAGCAGCCAGTTGTTCTTTATTAAAGTCGGCGCAATCGGTGCTTTTCATAAATGATTACACCGCAAAAACCCTGGATGATTCTTTCCCCTTGTTGCTCACAGCAGAATAGTGTGACAAAAAACGTCATGTAATAATATCTGCCAACATAATAAGCTTTTTGTCAACCCTTTTGGGCGCGAATTCTACCAACTTATTTTTTCCAGGCCCTTAATAAAATTTTGTCTGATAAATCGTTTGCAAAAGGCCCTGATAAGCACTTTGGCTGCTCACTATTACTACTATACTGCACCTGCGCCGAATCACCAAACGGGTAGCACTGTTTTTCGTTTCGGCCAACAGGCCCTGACAATAGCAATTGGCTGGAAAATGTCAGGCTGCGCGGTTAAAAAACCATCCAAAATCAATCACGAAAACACGAAACAAAAATCTGAAACTCACGTTGGCGCGTCCATCCAGAGACTTCCCTTTCGTGTTTTCAATCTTTCGTGCTTTCGTGGTCACATCTTCGTCTTTTTCCGGATTTGCCGGGCATGTGAAAGAGGGTCACTTCAACTGGCAGCTCATGGGTTTTGCCGCCATAGCAGTCATTATCGGTTCACAAATCCGGGCCAAAGTAATGAAGAAAAAGATGAAACCCGGGTGGATAAAGCAGCGGAACTTTTTCCCACGGTTCCTCATGCCACGCGATGGGACCATTGCGGCTGACACAAGGTATTATGTTTTTGGTGTACGGATGTATATTCCCGATTACGGATGGGGCGTTGTGGAAGATAGAGGATCTGCCATTAAAGGACCTGATCGCATCCGGGAAGCACCACCGCTTTGATGGGCCGGGCATCTTCCGCCGGTCATTCCGGCGGGCGTTTTCCGCGACAAGGATTTGGCGTCATTCTGACTCGTGTAACAATAGCCATCATCCCCACAAATCGGATAATCGGCAGGGCACGTCCCTCCATCCCAGCAACAGATCTCCCCGGGGAGATAGCAGCCGGGTCCATTTGGGCAGCATGTCGTGTTGCTCGGACAACACCATTCCGTTGCCGGGCAGCACTTCGGGAAAACAGCCTTGCAGCAATCTCCATTGCCACAGTCAATCGGATAGTCTGAGGGGCAACCCTGGCAGCGATGATCAAATTTGGCCATTTCTTTGGCTAACTGATTTTCAAGCGATTTTAAAGTGATATCAAAGGTCTTTTTGAGCTGATATAAAGCAAGCTGGTACCTGAATTCTCCGGCCTCGCTGAGCTGGTTGGGGCCTATCGGAAAATCTGGGTTACATATAACAAACACACAGTAAAGCGTGGTTCTTAACTTAGCGATTTCTTGTACTAATTTCTGAATAACAGGATCAGTTTGGGCGATATGGCGTTCATATCCTTCCCGGTCGTCGCACGGCCAGTCTTCGTTGGATTGGATCTCTTGCTTGTCCGATGTGCTCCGGCGACCCATTTTAATCTCCGTGCCGAGATAGATGCCTTGCCCGTCTACAAAAACGACGTAGTTGAAGGACCCATCGCTGTTATAAATGTAACGGATCTGCATCTCTTCCATGTTCAGTTCGGTCGGTCGGCCTTCCGTGTCCCACAATACCGTAAATTGCGTGTCGCCGTCATTAACGGACAGCCCCGTGGCCGGCAACCCTGGTCCGGACGGAGTGGAGGTGCCCTGGAAAAGGACAGTGCCGATACCGCCCGGGTCATTGATTTCCATCAAATTATTGCCGGTATCCGGGAAGGTGAGGTCGCCGCCGAAAATCGAAACCAGTTCGATGTTCGATATCCCGCCGGAACCGGAGGCATGGTAGCTTTGGATCGCTGTGTAGAAGGCCATCCCGCTTGGTAGCGCGCTGGTGATCGAACGGGTGTTGCCCATATCGACGGAACCTAGAGTGTTGAAATCAGGTTGGAACTGATCATTGGGAAACACAAACCATAAAATATATCCGCTGGCGTCACCCACCGCGCTCCAAGATAAGGTGACGTTCAATCCATTAGTGGTAACCGTCAGTTCCGGCGCAGAAGGGTCGGCCGCCGGATTTGGGGCGTAGGTAAAGGTATCGTATCCATCCAGTTCGATGATTCTCGGCCCGGAGGCATTGGCGGGCCCTATGGGCGGGCCGCCGGATTGAACGAATTCGGCCCGGAAATACTTAGCCAAAGTCGGCGTAACATCCACGTGCAGCTCCAGGTTTTGCCGATCTGTATAGGTGGCCCCCCC
>JAFDDO010000064.1 GCA_019310825.1 Deltaproteobacteria bacterium
GCGCAAATGTACATAGTGAACCCTCTCACAGCCGCGTCAGTTGCAAAGTTGTTCAGCACTCACCCTCCCATTCAGGAACGTATACGCAGGCTTCGCTCCATGGCCTAATGCCAGAAAGGGGCATAAAAAATATGGAAAATAGCAGGTGAACTGGTTTCCTACAGCCCTCTTGACTGCTTTGGCCACTGCCACAGGGGATACTATCCTGAAGGCCAGGTTTAGCCATCTATCTCCAGACAGTATGGCTATAGTAAAATCCACTGCCCCGATGCCCTTCTTGCTACCCTTGCTCCTTGCGATATCCTGGCCGGAAACCGACCTGGTTTTCTGGCAGACCGTAGGATTCCTGGTCCCTTTTGAGATCCTTGCCTTACTTCTATATATGCAGGCACTCAGGGTATCTCCTCTGTCGCTCAGTATACCCTTCCTCGCCTTCACCCCTGTATTCATTGTATTGACCGGCTGGCTGGTTCTGGATGAAAAGGTGACCATAGGAGGACTCCTGGGCATACTGTGCACTATAACCGGGGCCTATGTCCTTCATATCAAAAGCAGCAAGAAAGGGCTTCTTGAACCATTCAGGGCCATTGCCAAAGAGCAAGGATCGAGGCTTATGCTGTCAGTTGCCGGGATATACAGCCTTACTTCCGTACTGGGGAAAAAAGCGATTCAACACTCTGATCCGATATTCTTTGCCTGTTTTTATTTTGTGTTACTGGGAATAGTCACTCCGTTGAGCCTCGGAGTACTCCGCTGGGTAACCAATGGGTTCGTTTCACATAATAAGCAATCAAGCCTGTGGTCCTTTAAAAAAGACGGACGAAATTCATGGGGCGCCTGGTGGGTAGTTGGTCTTGCCCAAACCATAATGGTACTCAGTCACATGTGGGCAATTCATCTGATCACAGCAGCCTATATGATTGCAGTAAAAAGGACCAGTCTGATCTTCAGCATCATTTACGGAAAACTTATATTCAAAGAAAAAGAGATCGCTCAACGCTTAGCCGGAGCAAGTCTAATGGTGCTGGGTGTGGGACTGATAGTTTTGGCAGGTTAAAAATGAAAAACAAAAAAAAACAGTCTTGGCTAGAGGAACGGAAAGACCTTTTTGTAAAAAATGTATTGAGAGACTTCATTCATTCATACTCTTTTTTTCAGGAAAGTGAAAAAGAATACAGGGACACAGGCATCAACTATGAAGGTCTGGACAATTGGGTTGGAACACAAACAGACCGGGGGAGACTATGGGTATTAAAGGATAACTGCCACAGACTCTGGAAAGATATCGACCCCGGCAGTCAACCAGAACCATTTTTCTTTGACTGGATGGTTGGGGCTATATTCCATGAGGCCATGAAGCTAAAGGAAAATGTCTATATGGTAGATCGTTATCATCCTGCCTATCAGGTTGCCTTGACCACCACCACCGCTTACAATTGGCAGAAAAACTGCCAACATTTCTTTGAAGATACACAGGAAGACATACATCGGGGGATAAACAGGATCAAAAACCTTTTCGTGCGTGCTTCCGAACATCTGAAGTCGCTTCTTTTAGCTGAGCGAGACAACTCTTTACTCGTACGATTTATGCTCGAACATAAGTCAGACACAAATAGACTATGGCAGAAAAGCGGTGGGCTGAATAAGGCTCTTGAAGCCATGTTCCCCTTAGGCCTTGACGATGCCTACTGCATGGCAGGGGAAAACTACTTGGAAGGCAGCTGGTACGCAGAGGCTCGGGTGGCCTTTATTGAGGCCCTTAAGATAAATTCGGACTGCGAAGAGGCAAAATTCGGACTGCGAATTCTGGAAAAACGTCTGGAGGAATTAGCTCATATATTAGAGAGGGAATATACCTTGGCAAATTCGAGTCAAGTTCAAGGCCATAGTTTTTCGGACAGTGAGACCTTCGCCAAACCCAAGGCAATAAATTCTTCTATTGATACAAATGAATAGATATTGAGGAATCCGGATCAAGACGAAAAATAAAAATGGCTGGGGGACTAGGATTCGAACCTAGATAGGCAGATTCAGAGCCTGCAGTCCTGCCATTAGACGATCCCCCAGTAGAACAGTGAGCTATAGATTTTCAGATATTAAATTTCACAAAGCCAGAGGGAGGAATCCGAGTAAGTCGTACTAATTGGTACGTCGTCGAGAATTCCGACCGATAACGCAGCGAAATTGGATATATGGAAATCTATATATAAAAATTTTAGAATTATAAGTCAATATCCATAATCATTATTCAATAATAAAACTCGCATATCCAACGACCTGTAGGTATTCTCCTGTCACGTCGCCTGACGTAGCGTATCGAATCAGCTTAACCGAACTTGCTCCTAAGGCCAGAAAAACCACTAAAGTCCAGCTTGGCAGCACGAAAAAATCTTATTCGCAGTGTCCATCCCCTGTGCAGGTTGTCCCCACAGGGCAGCATGACGGTTGGTTGGAGCAGCAAAAGGTTCCTGCTGGGCAGGAATTACCATTGCCGCAGTAGACAGAACCGTCAGGTATGCAATAACCATCGCGGCAAAAGGTTCCTGCTGGGCAGCACCAATCGCCGCAGCAAACGGTTCCTGCCGGGCAGCAAGTACCATCACCGCAACATATTGGGAAATCCGCCGAGCAGCAATAATCGCCGCAATTTATAGGATATTCCGGGCAACAAGCCGGAGGATCACAACCAGGCGTTTCGCAGGGTTTGTCCTCGCCGTCGCAGTCCTGGTCAATACCGTCTTCACAGATTTCCTGGTTGCCTGGAAAGCGATTCGGATCCAAAGGGGCGCAGTCGGCGCTGTCAGGTGAGCCATCATTGTCGTCGTCGGGGTCACAACGATCCACGATGCCGTCATGGTCAAAATCCGGCAAGCCGGAAAAATTCACCTTAACGGAGGTTGAACCTGAGAAGACCGTACCCTCCGGGCCATAGGCCTCACAAGAGATCGGCAGGGTTTGTTCACAGATTCCCGCGGGGATGCTGAAAGCTGCCGACCCTCCGGATGGTGGAATGCTGAAACCAGCAACCCCGGCTGAACCAGAGATACCGGTTATTCTGGACTTGAAAATAGTTGGAACGGTTAGATTTACGGTTACAAACTCTCCAGGAGCAGCCAGCCCTGGCTCAACCGACAGACTGCAGGCAACCGGCTGACCGGGACGTCCCCGTCCCCCGGGGTCCGGGGTGGGGGTGTTTATACCTATTTCGACGGCCTCGATTACTTGACCATACAACAAATATTCCAGCCAGGCACCGGGGTCCCACGGCTGAGTATAAATAGGTGTACGAGACGGAGCCAGAGTATTTTTTGTGGCCTCCAGGGCATCATGAAGAGCGTTGGGATCGGCATTCTCAGGATTGTCAGAGGCAACGTCCTGTGCATACTGTCTGTATTTATCCAGATTTGGCAAAAGATCGTTGGAATGAGCCTCGTAAAACAAGCATCCAACAGCCAGGGCTCCAAGAAGCAAGAGAGAAACAGCACCCTTCTCACGGGATGAGGGTTTGAGCAGTATATGCAGACATCGATTCAACCAGGCCATGATCCATCCCTCCTATTTCCCAGAAATAACTGCGATGAGCTGAGCATCGAGAAAACCAAAGATAATTCCGTCATACGTGTATGTCGTGTACACACCAATATCCAGGTTCTCGGTAAAGGTTTTCCGGGGTTCACCATGCCAGGATTTGATCTGGCTCAATGTGGTGTCCATGTGGTAACGTTCCGGATGATTTACCCCTTCTGGAGCGTCTGCAAGGCTGTTCTGCAAAGTTTCCTCGTGAACAAATACTCCATTGATGAAGTTTTCCCCTAATCCTTGTTTCAGGTAGATCCAGCTTTCATCTATGCGTCGATCCTTTCCATCATGACTGAACATTTTCACAAATTGCAGGGGGTAGCCAAGCTCGTTGATAAAGGCTTTCTGGGCCGGAGAAAGGGGGGTGAAAACCATGGCGCGAGCAGCCACATTGCTCACCCAGTTCTGTTCATTGGCCAAATCAGTGCCGGTTTTGACCAGCAGAGCCAGGAAGTTATACGTCCCGTTCGGTAAAGAGGCCGGCAATGGAAACTCAGGCAGAATTAGAACGGAGGCGTTTTGGGCCGGGATGTTTGTTTTGTAGGCAACTAAATCGGTTTCCAATTCAGTTGGACCAAGCAGGTAGGCTGTTCCCCCCGGAAGGACGATTGCCACGTACAAGTCGACATTGCCGGAAACAGTCCCTGGAACGACTGCCAGTGAACAGCCAAAGGATGTGTCAGGGATGTTTACATCAGCGTTCATCTTAATGTCCAGTTGATGCTTGGTCCCCTGAACCTGGGGTTCTTGAAAATCTACCTCGAGTCGAAACGTTGTGTTGTCGGCATTGACATCATATCTGGAATGCTGGGCGGTGTTGGTCCACGTTCCGCCGGATGCTGCACTGTTGCCATACGAATAGAGTTCAACCTTGAGCCAGATGTCTTTGGCTCCAATGAAGCTCTGAGGCAAAAAACCTTGAAAGGAGCCACTGTTTGCCTGCCCATATTCAGGGGGGTCAGCTTCAGCAATCTTTATCCAGGAGTTTCTATCCGTTGATCCGAAAATTAAACTTCGGCCCTGGCTGTAGTTCCAGTGATATGTCCAGGTGCTTATGAATAGTTCAGCTTTCTGGATGGGGTAGTTGAAGGGAAAATGGTAGACGATAATGCCTGGGGATGTCTGCGCGAGCGTTTCCGCACCCTTGGCTGGTTTCCAATAAGTAACACTGCCTTCGGAGTGTAGCTCTACATTGATTTTCTGAACAATGTAGTCAGCTGCATGTACAGACGTCGGGTTTTTGTAAGTGTAGGAAAAATCTGAAGCTGCATATAAGGGAGTTGTCAAAAATACGAATAAAAGAACTGTCATCACCTTGTTCATTGCAGCCTCCTGGATCAAAAAGTGAAGTAGTGAAGTAAGAGGAAGATAACCTGGAAAAAGCTTACGAATGGTTGTCTGTATCAAGCACCGGCAATCATGCTATCAACTTGCTGGTTTGGCATGTATTTTCTCTCTATATTTGAACAATATCTGACTTTTTATCATTTGTCAAAAAACTACAGGGTAGGTTTTTATTAACATGGAAGAGTGTGTGCTATTCTTAGTTGAAATTGCAGGAAACTGGGGTCAGACCCTGACAGCTTGGTGCCGCAAGCGGTTGGCTCCCTATAAGATTCCTCACTATATAGAATTTTGTAACATGCTACCGAAATCGAAAGTCGGCAAACTTTTACGCCGTGAAATCAGGGACGAGGAAAAACGTAAAGAGACCCAGTGACTTTCTGGCCAGAGAGTTGTCCGAAAATAAGGGTTTTCAAAAAATCAAAATCCGCCTAAATTACACAGGTCGGGGATAAGCATTTTGCTGGTTTTCTACAGACAGAAACTGAAAACGGTTTCCCTGAATAAATTATTAGGAGTCCAGGAAACAGCTTGGCAGCACGAAAAAATTTTATTTGCAGTGTCCATCACTTGTACAGGTTGTCCCCACAGGACAGCATCCCTTCTGGTCGGGACAGCAAAAGGTTCCTGCCGGGCGGCAACCACCGGGGCAGCAAATATACCCTGCCCAGCAGCAATAATCGCCGCAATTTATAGGATACTCCGGGTAACAAGCCGGAGGATCACAACCAGGCGTCTCACAGGGTTTGTCCTCGCCGTCGCAGTCCTGGTCAATACCGTCTTCACAAATTTCCTGGTTGCCTGGAAAGCGATTCGGATCTAAAGGGGCGCTTTGCGGGCAGGTCAAGGAATCGACCTCCCAGACCTTCTTGATAAGCTCCCCCCATGTCCTGGATGGCACACGTGGAGGCTCGTAATCAGATATGTCCAATAAGGTGAAATTCACGCTGTCCTCTTTTCCAGGCAACCTGTCTCCAGGTCTCAGCATTCCCTCCTTGCGCCGCTGTCCCATGGACCTGTTTGAGTACCAGCCATAGTAACGCACCATCTGAAAGCCCTTTTCAGGGATATGTTGCGTAACCCTGGCTGTGAACTGCCCTGCCGGAAGCAGCTCAAAGTTCTTCTTGTTCTTGCCGTGGGTCATGTCTGAACGGTATAACACTTGGCCGGAGTCCTCTATATAACTGATCTTCTCTTCGGCTAAAGCCGGAATCCAGTGTCTTTTAAAAATGTTCCGTGATCTGGATGCCGGATCAAGTCCGTCATTACGAGAGAACTTTGGACTCTCAAGATCCAAAATCACTCAATTATAAAACTCGCATATCCAACGACCTTTGCATAGTCTCCTGTCACGTCGCCTGACGTAGCGTATCGAATCAGCTTAACCGAACTTGCTCCTAATACCAGAGACGCCACTAAAGTTACAGTAGTCGGTATTACACCACACATTGATATATTATGTCCTCTCACTGTTTCCAAAAGACCCTGGGAGTCTAAGGCAAGGATCTTATCAATAGCCAAGTGGTCTTTAGCCTCAGCCTGCTCCTGGGACTCATAATGAGTCATGTCGGTGCTGGCAACTAACAATACAGGTTTTCCTGCCTGTTTTACCGCCCCTGCTATTGCAGAACCTATCTCTTTACATACGGAAAAGGATAGGTTTTTTAGACAAACAGGCACAATACTCAAATTGGGCTGGCGGTATTGAAGGAATGGTATCTGGACCTCCAGTGAATGCTCGTATGTATGTGCTGATGCATCATCTTCAAGATAATCAGAGAATTCTACTATCATGGCTGCAAAGTCCTCTGAGATAGGGACCGTTCCCATAGGCATTGACCATGCCCCCCTGGCCATCACTGCTGCCGGAGATCCAACTCCTGTATGGCTTGGACCCAAAATGACAACGGTTTCAGGCACCTCGACTTGGGCATAGGCTATTCCGGCTACAGCCCCTGAATACATATAACCCGCATGTGGCGCAACTATAGCCTTTGCCGACCTTGCTTCCTTTGTAGGACCTATTAATTTGCCAAGATCATAGTGAAGCCGTGTGGGATTTCCATCATAAAACTGGTTAGCTACAGCGGGTTGGCGTATCATGACTTGATATCCTCCGAAAGGACAACTAGGTGCCCAAATAGGCCGAAAAAATCACTTAAAGGGCGCGAAGGCGCAATTTGTGACCGTGTAATGTATAATAGTAACCGTTCACTGGATTACAACGCCCGTTTTACCGCAACCCACCGAACTGTAAGTGTTTACAGGGTGCTGCAGATGCGAGGCGGAGGGTACGCAGACGCACTCCCTGTACTTCAAGTGCCCGACAACAAAGCAGATGCGGTGCCCTGTGAACGCTTACCATATAATATTATGAGTTGTGACTAAACCAGTGTCAAGAAACACAATACAGGCCAGGGACCTGAAAAGGCTCATTACGCATTACCAAATCCGGGACTCTGCCATAAATACTGGCCTGGATGCAGAAACAAGGGGGAAAATCCTGAGAAGGGCAAGGTTCGTCGGCCACGAAGTCTATTACTACAAAAAGACCGACAGGCTTATGTCCCTTGCCAGACAGGCTATACTCCAAGCCGACAGCAACGAAACCGATCTACCATCCGGCTGCGTCTGGTGGGCAGGCTCTCTTGACCAGGCCCGAGGTAGAATAGGACGAAACTGGTGGGCTCCCAAAGGCGGGCTATATTTATGTCTGGCCCTGTATCCATCACTTTTTACTGAGAACTGGTCTTTTTACAATCTGGGAGTAGGAGTGGCTATTGCCCAAGTCTTGAGGGAAAAAGGAATCTCGACAAAGATCCGCTGGATTAATGACGTATTAATAAAAGGACGCAAGATAGCCGGCATCCTCACAGAAGCAGTCAGGGCAAACAATTCTGGGCAGACATACCTCCTCTTTGGCATAGGGATCAACGCAAACATGAAAACCTTTCCTGAAGATCTTGCATTTGCCACATCTCTTTCCATAACTACAGGTAAACACTGGCCCACAACAGAGCTTGCAGCCCAAATCCTGGCACGGATCGGCTGGATCTTCGGGCTTGTTCACCAATGGGAATCCGACTGTCTGAATACTGAACCTGGCTACCTGCCCCAAAATCCTATAATAAGGGGCTGGAATCTCCTGAGCGACACCCTAGGGCGCAGGGTGATCTATGGCCTGAACGCTGAACTCAATCCAGAGTTTGAAGCCTTGGCTCAAGAACTTGCACCTGATGGAAGCCTCATACTTACCCTGGATAATGGTGAAGAGGTCAGGGTTAATTCAGGAGAAATTCGCTACACTTAAGCCTGATTTTTGTTGGGTAGAAGGTTAAAGGTAGAAGGCTAAAGTTTATTCCGGGGAAATTCGTTATACTAATGTCGAGCGATTAGCTGTTAGCCATTAGTGTTTAGCTTTGAAAAATCAAAACATCCTGCAATCATTAAACTAATAGCTAACCGCTAAAGGCTAATCGCTTAATTTAGGTTATACTGATGCCTGATCCTGCAAATACGCCTCAATAAACGGATCCAGATTCCCGTTCAGCACTTCACCCACATTGCCAATCTCTACGCCTGTGCGATGGTCCTTGATTAGTTGATAGGGCTGGAGCACATAGGACCTGATCTGGCTTCCCCAGGCTATCTCCTTCTTCTTCTCATGGGCCTGCTGCCTTTCAGCATCCTTTTTTGCCTTCTCTCGTTCGAAGAGCCTGGCCTGCAGGATCTTCATGGCAATGGCCCGGTTTTTATGCTGGGACCTCTGATTCTGACACTGAACAACTATCCCTGTTGGTAAATGAGTGATGCGGACAGCAGAACTTGTCTTGTTAACATGTTGCCCACCGGCTCCACTGGCCCGGTATGTATCTACACGTAGATCTTTTTCATTAATATCAACTTCAATGGTCTCATCCAGCTCCGGAGCCACAAACACAGAGGCAAAGGAGGTGTGCCGCCTCCCCGAAGCATCAAAAGGTGAAATGCGGACCAGACGGTGTACACCGGCCTCAGACTTCAAATAGCCATACGCATAAAGTCCCTCAGCCAAAAATGTCGCACTTTTTGTACCGGCCTCATCTCCAGGCATTAAATCCAGCATTTTGACCTCAACCCCCCGCCTATCACACCAACGGAGATACATTCTCAGCAACATCTCGGCCCAGTCTTGGGCCTCAGTCCCTCCTGCCCCGGCATGAATTGTTACAATAGCATTATTGCGATCGTGCGAGCCTGAAAGAAGTCTTGAGAGTTCAACCCTTTGTATCTTTTCATCAAGTTCCTTCAGCCCATCACTTACATCTTTAAGGACTGATAAATCCTTTTCCTCTTCTGCCATTTCAAACAGTAATTGAAGCTCTTCATACTGCTCGGAAAGACTGTCAAAATTATCTTTTTGCTCTATCAGTAAAGATCGCTCCTTTAGAAATGCCTTGGATTTAGGATCTTCCCAAAAATTCTGACGAAGCATCTCCTTGTCTATTTCAGCAAGACGCTTATCCAGGCTATCCCGATCAAAGATAACCCCTCAGGAGCTCTAAACGTCCGCTAAGATCCTGTAAGTGCTCCTTAATTTCCTGTATATTTATTGTTGTTTTATCCGTAGCTGTACTCATCTCATACCTCCTTTGGGACTTTTCTCCAGAATGGAACTACTGCCCAAAACATACAAAATAATAATAACCATATTTCTCCGTATTTTACATAAAAAGTATGGCCTTTGCGAAGATGAATTCGCCCCTCTATATAACACGGCTTAAACAGCGAAGTTTTTGCCGTTCTTACGCCACACGGGCTGATCAGTGAGCTGACGCCTGTATTGGCTGCTCGAACCACCCACCTGCGGGTCTCAACAGCCCGGAATATCGCCATAATCTCATGCTGATAAGGCGCTCCTGTACGGCCAAACCAGGCATCATTTGTCAGAACTGCCAGGAAGTTGGCACCTTCCAGTACGGTTTCTCTGCTGAGAGTTGGGAATATGCTCTCAAAACATATCAATACGCCAATATGAAAATCATGCCAGTAAAGGGGTCTTGATGTTATTCCAGGGCTGAATTGGCCCACTGAGGGTATAAGGCCCTGGGCCCACGCAGTCACCCATCCCCAAGGCAGATACTCCCCAAATGGGACCAAGTGCCTCTTGTCATATCTTCCTGCAATGGCACCATCAGAGTCAAGGAGATAGACGCTGTTCAAGTATTCGGCATTGCCTGTACTATTAACACGATACGCAGGACTCCCGAACAGCAAGGCAGCATCAAGATCCCTTGCCACGGACCGGACCTGTTCACTTAATGGACTTGAAACCTGGAAATAAAAAGGTGTGGCCGTCTCCGGCCAGACAACCAGCCAGTCAGGTGCCTTTGCTCCATGGTCCCGGCCCATATCTGAATTATCGAGTTCTTCAACGGCCTTTAAACTGAGTTTACCATAAGCGTTAAGTGTCGCAAATTGAAAAGCCGGATCCCACTTCCTGTCTTGGGGGACTGCACCCTGTATGGCAGCGACCCTGAGTTCAGGAAGTCGATCATCATTATGAGCAATCTTTTCCATCCGCCATATGCCAAAAAACCACAGACCTA